>JACMKL010000104.1 GCA_014380105.1 Candidatus Melainabacteria bacterium | reverse complement strand
TCGTCCATGACGAAGTGAAAAGCTGCTGAGGCTGGCAAAATTCAATATTTTCTAGTTTTGATGTGATGTTAGGAGGGGAACGGAAGGTGATTCACAATCTAACCGAGCCTCTTGGGAGCTGAAAGCCCGGCATTTACACAACTTCGCTCACAAACTTTCAAGAGACAGGCACGCGCATGGGCGTTGAGACGCTCAAGTCTTGAAAACAGGACTTTAGAAGTTGCCTGTAAGCTTTCATGCACACAGGCGGAATTGATATACACTTTCTCATACGCGTCAAATTGAACACACCTAGCTAGCGATAACCAGAAGCATGAGGCTTCGCGAGTTGCGCCAACTACTTGTCCAGACCATTCATCAAGCTGTCCATCTCGTCGTCGTCGCCGGTGTCCATAATCAAAGCCACTTCACTGGAGACGCGCTTGAAGCCTTTAGGTTGAAAGAAAATCGTCTTATCGAGCGGGGCCTCGACGCATTTTGTGGTGTTAAGCAAGGTCAACTTCTTGGTGCCTTTCTCTTCACGCGTGATCTTAAGTGGCAGTCCAAATTCCGCTGGTAAGTCTGATGATGACGCCAACACACCGGCAGCCTGCTTTGGAATCAACGAAGACTGGCTGGCATAAAAGTCTGTGATGGTTGGATTGAGCTTTTTATTGACGCCACCTTTTGTGTAAAAGTCGCTCCAGCGGTAGATCTTGGTACTCTGTCCGGCTACTTTTGAGGTGCCTGTTTGTTTGATGTCTTGCTTCATTCGACTAGCTTGCTTGGAGCTCGTGCGTGAGGCAAGGCGCTTTCGCCACTCTTCTTGGGTTGCCTCGTAATAAGCCTTGGTCTTTTCGTTGAAGGCAATCACACTCCAGGATGGCGCGTGGGAGACAATTACCAGCCCGAGTTTTTTGGAATCAATGCGAATGCCATCTTTGCTGACCTTAATGGTCGAGGCACCAAAAAACGAGCTCTCCATCTCTAAGACCAAACCGGCTTGCTTGGTGGCTGCCGCATCTGCGCACGGTGAGAGCGCAAGCCCGAAGGCTATCATGGCGAGGGCGATTTGGGCGGAAACTTTTGTCATCTTTGAGTTCATGCTTTGGTTTGTACCCGCGGTTATGGGGGACAAACCAGAACCTCATCGCCCAAAACGAGAAACCTCACCTCGCTACACAGAGTAGTACGAATGGATTCTAAAAAATATACCGGTGCAGACAGAATTTTAATCTATCAGCACCGGCATATCGGCACCAAATATGGTATCAACCACACTCGACATCGGAAGCTTTACTTTTGGAAAGACTAGCAAAAGATGGGCGCCGAATTCCACCGGAGTGAAACCCAGCGCCCATCGCAAAGTCGTCAGCCGCTCATGCTGCTGGCGTTAGTCGAGGGTGAACACCTGACGCGCCTTCGGGATGGTGACACCCCAACGCAAGCGCGTTTCGATATGACCCTTCAGAGCTTCTAGCGCTTCGTCATCACCGTGGACGAGGAAGACCTGCTTGGGCTTGCGCTCAAACTTGCCCATCCAGCCGATGATGTCGTTGTAGTCTCCGTGTGCAGAGTAGTCCGACATAAACTCGATCTGCGCGTAGACTTTCACGGGCTCACCGTAGATGCGCACAGTGCGCACTTCCTTGGTGGTCGGAACGATAGTGGTGCCGTTGAGGTGACGACGCGCATCGCGACCGATCAACTGGTTGCCCAGCGTACCGGTGCCCTGATAGCCAACGAACACAACCGTGTTCTGGCGACCGGAGAGGCGCACCTTCAAGTGGTTGACGATACGACCGCCAGACGCCATGCCGGACGACCCGACAATGATAACCGGCTCACTCTGCGCCTCATCGAGTGCCATCGAAGCGGTGCGCTCCATGGTCTCGACCTGACGCGCGGTGCGGAACGGGTCGATGCCTTCAGCGAAAAGTGCCTGCGTCTGCGCATCCAGCAAGTCTTTGTGCTTGCGGTGCACTTCGGTGGCGCGAATCATCATCGGGCTGTCGACGAACACCTTCAGCCGCGGAATGCGACCTTCGTCCATCAACTGCCGCAAGTCGCTCAACACGATTTGCGAGCGACCGACAGCGAATGCCGGAATCAGAATCACGCCATAGCCGTGCTTCTCGCTCTTCACCTTGGCGCGCTCGTGAGCGGCGTTGATGATGTCGGCGAGAATGGAAAACCGATCGCGGACTTCGTGCAGACGATTGCCGTAAGTCGATTCGCTCATCACGTAATCGGCAGCCTTCACAGGCTGAACCGACTGCAACAGCGGCATGTTCTTGCGACCGATGTTGCCGGTGAAGCAGAACGTGCGCTTCTTGGAGCCGACGCCGAATTCCAGGTTGACCACGGCAGCGCCGAGGATGTGACCGGCTTCGGTGAAGGTGACGGCGATTTCAGGCGCCAGTTCGTAGCGGACGTTGAGCGACTTACCCTGGATGAACGTCAAAGCGTGCTTTGCGTCTTCCTGGGTGTAGAGAGGCTCGGAGCAGATGGCAGCTTTGCTGCGACTGCGGTTTGGCTTGGCAGGGGACTTGCTGTTTTTGGCGGCAGAACGAGGCGATTTCCCGACGCGGGCCAGCGGCTTTTCCGAAACCTTGTGCTCGTCACCACCAGTGGTGTCAGACGCAGCCTTCAGTTTTGCAGCACGCGCGCAGTTCTTTCGAGCAGCCTCTTCCTGGAGAAATCCAGAGTCGGGCAGCATGATATTGAGCAGGTCGCGCGAGGCTTCAGGAGTGTAGACCGGACCGGCAAAACCGAGCTTGGTGAGGCGCGGGAGATAGCCGGAGTGGTCGATGTGCGCGTGGCTGATGATGATGAAGTCGATATCAGCCGGCGTGATACCTGAAGGGAGACGATTCTGAAAGTCAGCCTTCTCGTTTTCGACCGTGAGGCCGACGTCGAGGAGGAAACGGATCGTGCGGTCACGAGCGACATGCTCGAACATCATCATCGAACCGGTGACCTGCTTTGCAGAGCCGAGGATATGCAGCTTGGTGAGCGACTGACCGGTGCGGGTCACGTGCTTCATTTCGCGGTTTGTCATTTTTGAAGTCCACCTTTTCTTGGTTTGGGCATGGTGAAAAGGAACTATGCCGAGAGCGCTGCATTACGTGTGTAAAGCAGCGCGTAGAGCGCATCTTGAGCTGAACGCAGAGTCGTGCAGATGAACTCATCTGTTCTTTCGCGTGATGATAGATACAAGCTCTACATCTCGAGAAAATGGCTAAAAATGCGCGGGGGAAAGTTAAAGGGTATTCGGAGTAGCGAGCGAAGGGTTAGGAGAAAAGAACCTATAACCTAGACGACCTAATGAGCCAACTTCAACTGCACAGACACACCTGACATCAGGCGAAACAGTGCGAAATTTGAGTGTTTATCAAGCTCATATCAAGCCAGTATCACTGCCGGTTTGCAGCTTGAAGCTTGCTGTTGTCAGGATGAATTAGCCGCGCAATATCTCAAGTTGCTCTTTAAGTCTCACGAGCCAGCTGTCAAGTGACCACGGTATATGCAGACGCTCTACCTACAAGGCTTTCCGCGTTCTTAACAAAGAGCCGGCGCGCGCTACCCCCGAAAATAATCTTGTAATTATTGCCCTTGATCACATAGCGTCAAAGTCTACTTTGATTTCTTTTTTCCAACAGGTCCCTCTCCACCTCTCACACTCTCCATTCCTCACACGAATGACCAAACCACCCAGCACCACAAGTGCCGGATTGAGTGTTGCTGAAAGTTCTTGAGGAAGTCCCTGCTGAAATCAGAGCAAACACGTCATGGATACGCCGATTTCGCTAGCAATAGCAACACCGACGTCTCCTCTTTCCCCAACCCATATCCGAAACAGCTGCGTCTCATAGTTTGAGATTCGGCGGTAAAGCGAGGACCTACTATGATTCCTCTCAAAGACAATCTGAAGTGCCTACTCTTCCCGTGGGTCACTTTCACTGTTATCGCGCTTAACTGCGTTGCATATGTCCTGGAACTCACCGCACTCTCGAACGGCTCTGCGGCGCAGTTCATTCAAACCTACCTGATGGTACCCGGTCGGTTCTTGGAAGCATTCACCAGCGGTGACCCTGCAGCAATTGCGGCGGCAATCGGCACGGTGTTCTCCTCGATGTTCTTACACGATCCATCGGGTCCCGCTCACTTGCTGGGCAACATGCTCTATCTTTTCGTGTTCGGTCGCGCTCTCGAAGCTCGTCTCGGCCACGGCAAGTTCATCTTGTTCTATCTCGTTGGCGGCATCGCGGCTGCCCTCGCCCATCTCTGGTCAGACCCGTCCAGCATGGTTCCTACCCTCGGTGCATCTGGCGCAATCGCTGGCGTGCTCGGTGGTTACCTTCTGCTCTGGCCAAAGGCTCAGATCACCGGACTCGTGCCTGTGCCCGCGACGATTCGCGCGTACTGGTACATCCTGTTCTGGATCGGCATGCAGTTCTCCAGCGTCATTACCGGTGCCAGCGATGGTGTCGCGTACTGGGCTCACATCGGCGGTTTCATCGCCGGCTTGGTGATCGGCCTGGCTGTGCGTATGATCTCCCCCAACTCGGAAGTGTGCTACGTACCCTCGGATTGCACTCCTTGCGAGACTGAGTCGGATGACGACGAAGACGAAGACAAAGACAAGAACGAGAAGAGCTAAAGAAGACATCAATTGTTTTCCGAAGTTGGCATGGCAGGTAGTTGTTCTCAGAGAAATCTGAAGCAGCTACCTGTCCATGCTTTTTAAAACGCTTTTTTACTAATACATATAGTACTAATTTAAGCGAAGAAAGAACGAAGGTTCATTAGGCTAAACAAACCTCAATACTGGCGAAGGCAGCTGAAATGGCTTCGGGCCATCCAATTGCTTTCGCCAGTATTGAGGCTTTAGACTAAGCTCCGCTGCCCTCGTCTGTTTTCAC
>JACMKL010000103.1 GCA_014380105.1 Candidatus Melainabacteria bacterium | reverse complement strand
TATCTGGTTGCTTAGATGTATCTGCGATTGCTCTCTCTATTTTCTTGGAGCCATCTTCATTTTCATATTCTTCATCTAGTGACACAACGTCTTGGTTGCGGACGCGTCTTCTCAATTCATCATAATAAAGGTTGGTGACGATCTGACCCAACCATCCTTTGAAAGCAGCTGGGCTTCTCAATTGGTCGATAGACTTCCACATTCTGATGTAGGCTTCTTGAACGATGTCTGCAGTGTCAGTCCATTCAGGAGCGCGTTTACGGATCATCGCAACGATAGTATTTTTGTGACGCTTAAGCAGCATGTCGATAGCGCCTGGTCTGTGATCCTGGCAGGCAATAATCAGCTCGGCATCACTCATGTCCGAAAAATCTTTCTGCGGACCGACTACCGTCAAGTGTGTTGTTCTGGTCTTAGAAGGAAAGAATTTCACATTGCTTTTCATCACGTTGTCTCCAAGTTTCAGCACTAAATTCGCAGCAAAAATACGCCGTCGCAGTGGCTTCAGCCACTTACGGTGTGTATTGAGTTGGGCGACTCATTTCGCTTTACCCTTTCATTCTTCCATTCGCAGGCGGGGTGAACAATAAAGGTTTCCCCTATTGATCGACTACTTTATTTCGGAGGCGGGAACCCTTGAATGCGCTGCTGGTGTTGCTGTTGCGGCATTGTTAAGCTAGATTACGGGAAAACGTGTGGGGATTACCCCCGGTAATGGGAATTTTGAAGGGCGAAATGGTCTTGCGAGATAGGCGTTCGCCTACCAATTGTTAGCGCGTTCTATATAGATCTCGAGAGACGAAAATATCCTTGCCCTGGTCACAGCGAAAGACCTCCACAAGCAGCTCTCCGGGGGCTGGCATTGCTTCTGTGCGCCGCAATTGGGCGTTGCCTGATTTCGCCAAGACCTCGCTGTTTCCCAACAAAGTGACCTTCAGCTGTGAATCAGACATATCTGTCTTTATTTGAATCGGGCATTCGGTCTGGTTCTTAAAGCGCAAATCGGCACTGCCGTACCAGACGGTGGCATCAAATCCAGGCGCAACGGTGCGCACTGTACGCAAGTGGGGCACGCGCTCGACAATATTCAGACCTGCTGCCAGAGCGTTCTGATAGAGGCATGACGACAATAGACATATCCCACCGCCGAGCGTTTGTGGGCTCTCGCCGCCAGCACCTAAGTATGACGGTGCCGGCTGATAGCCGCGCTTACCTGTGCGAGGACCGACTGCCGCATTAAAGGAGAATGTTTCTCCCGGGCGTATCACCAGTCCATTTAAACGCTGCACAGCTACACTCAGGTTGTTCTTCTGCTCAAATGACAGCGGGCGCAAGCTCACAGATCTTGAAGAAACAGTTTTAGCAAATGGATAGAACGAGAAATTTGCATAAATCAAAGCAACGGTCATAAACACGAGAGCAAATCGTGTAGCCACCTTTTGCAATTTTGATTTCCCATCTTCCATCTGAAAATCCTTTTCCGAAATATTCATTTATTCGGTAATTGAGAGAGCATCAACCATTGAATAGCCACGCACATTTTTTGTGTACATACCTTCGAAGTTGACTGGATTGAGTTGCACTTGTCCTGGCATTTCCATGCGCAATAGCGTATGGAATTCCGATTTTCCGGCAGGCATTGTGGTGCCGAAAAATACAATGCGGTCATCCAAGACATCCTGATGTGTCCACCATGGAGCGCCCCAATCACCTTCAATCGGAGAGGCGGTTGTCTCGCCCTCCAGGGCTCCTTCTTTGTGATCGTTAACTACTTCGCTTCCGGACGGCAGCGGCGACTCTACGATGATGTAAGGCACGCTCACTGGAGTATCTATGTAGACCTTCATCAAGACTGTTTCGCCGGCTTTGATTTTGCCACCATCAATCGGAATGGTCTTGAAGTGCAAAACTCCGGTGCTTGCTTTAGCCACAGTCTGGAGGCGGAAGAATTTGCGGGTCACCTTCAAACCTTTAGGTAGCGCATCTTCCTCCGTGCTCTGTCCAGGCAGGAGCTTCTTAAAGAATGTCTGCAGGTATGTGTAATAGAGATTGCCCGCCCCTTCTTTCTTCAAGACGATATCGGTGTCACCCGAAGTTGGCAATTTGATTTTGGTTTCAGGCGCATATCGACTTTGTGGGTCGAAGGTCAAATGTGCAAACGCCTTGTTTGCTAGAAGTCCTTCGAGTGAGAAATTAGTCTCAGCCTTAGTGCGATTGACCAGATCGTCCTTAAGCAGCGCCATAAACACTTCGGAGGTCGTCTTTGTGTTTTCCCAACCATTCTGACCGCGCTGAAGCATGAGCCAACGTTTAATTGATTCAGTACGTTCAGAATTGCCCGGGTCCATGGCCAGCACCGCGCGCAGTGCAAGAGCCGTGGTTTCGACTCCGGTAAAACGGTAAGAATAATCTACATATGATGAAGTTACCTTGTGACCGTAGAACTTGCTTGCCATTGCGATTGTGTGATCCCAATCTTGCATCTCTCCATTTTGATTGGAGAGCTCAAGCAGGCGTTTATAAAATACGTTCGCTTGCACGTCCATATTCTTGGTTTTCAAAGCAAGTGTCATATATGAGAGTGCTTCAGGCGTCAATTGGTTGACGTCAGCACTCATGCTTGTCACTACGCCCTTGTCTACAGTGGCGCCGGTTAAGCTGATTGCGAATAGCGCTCTGGCTAAATCAGTGCGTTCTTCTCTGTAATTGTCAGGGCGTGCCACCAGTCCTGGAGCATGCAGTTGTTTTTGCAATTCGAGGGTGTTTTTTTCAAGCCAGGTTTTCCCTGTCGTGATCAAATCCGGCTCGACTGCAAAACCACAATCTTTGAGCAGCAACAATCCTTCTACAACATATGATGTCAGATAGAGATTGCTATTGTCGGTCGCCCACCAGCCCCATCCGCCATCGGCATGGTGATGGTCTTTCAGCTTCTGCATACTCTGTTTGTACACTTCGTTGAACTTCTTCTTTTGCTCCACCGAAATTGGCATGTCTAAATTTTTGTGCAATTGAAACGCCACGATTGACGGTATCAATTTACTCATTGTTTGCTCAGTGCATCCATATGGATAGTCAATTAAAGAATCGAAGGAACCAAGCACCGGACCAATCGAAGAACTTGCCATGGTCAAAGTAGCGGCTTGATTGGTTTGTGTTTTGTTGTCAAAACTGAGCGGCAATTTGAATTCTTCAGATGACCCTGTCAGCACGCCGGATTTAGCAACGAAGGCTGGAATACCCAGCGCCCTCACAGGCAAGCGCATCTCCATTGCGTCTCCGCGCGTGTCTCCAATCGCTTTCACTGAGATCAAAACAGACCCCGGTGATTCAACATTCACAGGCCAACTGTGTCGATAAGCTTTCTCTGGCGCAACTTTAAAACTGACTGTTAATGGTTCTGTCGTCTTCAATTGATTCGACATATTGACTGACAATTTTATGTTTTGCTCTTGCTCTGAATAATTGTGAACAATGCAAGTGACTGCACTCTTGTCGCCTTCGCTGAAGAAGCGTGGCAGCGCCAGGCGTACAAGTACATCCTGTGTGGAAAGTACTTTATTGATTGCAGAGCCCACTTCAGTGCCCAGTGATACACCACGTACGGTGGCGCGCCAGGTGGTCAAATTGTCAGGCAATTTTACTTTTGCAGTAGCGACACCTTTGTCGTCAGTTTTAAGCTCGGCCTTCCAGAACGCAGTGTCCTTGAAGTCTTTGCGTACTCGTGGCTCAATCTTGTCCGGACCACCGGAGTATTGAGAAGGGAAAGAGCAGATGGTCTGGACCATGTTGCTGCGTTTTGCATAGAAGAATTTTTTGATGTCTTCAACAAATTCTGGTCGGATTGAATAAATACTCTCATCAACAACGCCTAAGGAAAGTTCTACATTTTTCGCTGGACTGCCGTTGGCTTGTTTTGCTGAAATTGTGTAATTGACTGTCTCTCCTGGCTGATAGCGTTTTTTGTCCGTTTGAATATCGACATTCAAGAACTTATTTGCAGGAGAAACTTTGATCATTTTTTCTTGAGTTTGGAATTGATGTTTCTTGGTTGCAAGTGCGACAGAAACAAAAACGTTTGGCGCATAACTTTCGTTAAGTGGAATTTCCACAAGTTGCGCAGTCGTCGTCATCGGAACAATGCGGCGACTATAAATAGTTGGGCCTTCAACGGTCACGATAGCGTCGGCGCCCTCTTTACCGTTTAATGGCGCGCTTACCATAATGCGTGCGACGTCGCCCGGTTTGTAAATAGTCTTATCCAGGCGCACTGAGAGCGGTTCTTGCTGTGCCGATTTGCCTTCCCGCACATAAGGATAATTTTGGCTGGCAATCCAGATTGAACCCTGATCGGCGATTTGATTGCCTGATTTGTCTTTTGCTCTGGCGGTAATGAAATAAGTGTCTGTTGCAAATTGGTCTTTGCAGAAGAAAGTGGAAGTTAAGTTGCCTTGCGCATTTGTAGTCCCTGTTGTTTCGGCAACAATTTCTTCGCCTCGATACTGGTCTTTGCTGCTATCCCATGGAAATCGGCTCAAGCGCACAGAAACTTCCTGACTGACAACTGGCTTGCCATCATAATCTACGGCTTGCACAGATGCCTGGAGCTTTTCGCCTACTTTGGCAACGTAAGTATCTGGTGTCACGAAAAGGCAGAAATCCCCTGCTGACACTTTTGCAGTGCCGGCGCTTACAACCGTCATTCTGCTGATGTCGGTCACTTCAGCTTCTATCTTGTATTTTTTGTCATTATATTCAGATGAGTAAGGACGATCGCTTACGACATCGGCTTTCTTCGTTTCTACTTCTACGATTGCTTCGCCGTTGGCATCGAGTGTTGCCGTGCCTTCTTTGATATAATCGCCGCCATAGTCTTCGTAGTAGGCGTCGTCACCTTCCTGCCAATCGTCATAGAAAGAATAGTATTCCGGACGTGATTTCAAATTCCAACGACTGGACCAGTCTGTGGACGAGTACACGGTGTATTTGACAGTGGCGTTAGCAACTGGTGCGCCGAAGAAATAATTGGCTCTGATTTTTGCAGTCACTTTCTGACCGGCAACGTAGCGCGGTGAAAGTGGTTTTACCTCAACCAAATATTCTGGTTTTCTATACTGCGCCACTTCAAATGTTTCGTTTGCGGTGGAGCCGTCAGGATAAGTAATGTTGATTTGATACGCGCCGGTTTTGCCGTCAGCTGGAATTGTATAGATTCCGTTGAAACTGCCATGGTCGGACGTTTTTAATACACCTTTGAAGAGTTCTTCATTGTTGGGGTCTTCAATTGCGATACTCAGTTTTACGTCTTTGCCAGGATTTCTAAAGCCCTTTGGTTCTTGCGTTCTGGAGATACCCTTAAAATAAACTGTCTGTCCTAATCTATAAACTGGGCGGTCTGTATAGAAGTACGTTTTATTTTTCTCTGAAGCATTACGCCAATAACTCATTGGACCATAAGCAAGATTCTGTCCTGAAGCACCCATCACCAGGAGTGAGAGACTCGATTGCGTCATAACGGTTGTCGGCAGTGGGCACTCGGCAAAACCATCAGCGCCAGTTATTGCACTCATCACGAGCGCGTTGCCTTCGTCTTTGCCTTTCGAGAGTGTGATTTTGGTGCCTGCAATCGGCTTCAATGTATTTAGATCGATTGCGCGAACGAGAGTTTTTTCTGGTGCTTGTTTGATGATCAAACCAAGATCCGAGACGTTAAACCAGGACAAGGCATTGGTATTTTTACTGGTGTTAAAACCTTCAGCTTGTGCAAAGGCGACGTAATCGCCCGCGGGAAGCGTCTTGTCGAGCATGAAATCGGCGCGTGATGAGTCAGTATC
>JACMKL010000102.1 GCA_014380105.1 Candidatus Melainabacteria bacterium | reverse complement strand
TAACTTTTGTTCTGAATTTTGCTCTGAATTTTGCTCTGAATTGCCTTTCTCCATTTCATTGACTATAAGTTTGAATCGGCTGAGAAATTCGATTGGTGCATCAGGTGGATAGCTCAATCTGGCAAGTAGATGCTCGTTGCGAGACTGTGAATATGGAGCAAGTACTTCGACCATATGCAGAATTAGATTTGTTTCGCTCGGAACTCGCTCTCTACCTGTGTATGGTCCTGTTTTTAGATCGAGATCGCCAGCGATGCCACCGGAATCAGGTGATAGTTCTTGCTTTCCTGAAGTCGCACTTAGGTTTCTGGATTTAAACTCAAAATGGATTTTCTTGTCCGTTCGATTTATCTTTGCTTTCGGATAAAATTCCTTAACCAGAGATTCGATTTTAAAAAAGATGTCGGGTGACTCATTTGAGTTTTGTTGAGCATGAGCCGAAGAGATAATTATGGCGGAAAAAAGCAGAAAGACCCATCTGAATTTGGCGCCAAATAAGTGTTTCATGGAGGCTTGACCAGTTAGAGATTTACATGAGAATTCCACATTTTCGTTGTTCGTAAACTCTCGATTTATTGTCTTACTGAGAAATTCCACTATCTTGGTTTTACTAAAGTCGTTTCAGTATCAGAGACTACCTGTGTGACTTCAAACCCCTTCGTCTTCAAAAGATTTACGAGACCGTTGTCTCCGCACATATGAGCGGCTCCAACCGCTACGAAAATTGGCGTCCCTCCAATTTTTACGAAGTTATCTAGCTTTGCTACCATTCCAATATTTCGGTCATCGAGGAGAGCTTTGGAGAATGTTTTTTGCTCCGGGTCGTCGTTAAGTGAGCTATCAACAGTATGCTTCATTCCATCTACATCTCCAGCTTTCCATGCTGAAAATATTTTCGACATTTCGGCTTCTGTATTTTTTATACTTAGTAGAGCCAGTCGTAACAGCTTGTCCTGAACTGCTTCCGTGAATTTTGAATTGAGTGCGATTTGAAAATCGATGGTTTCGAATTCATAGACTGTTTTTTTTGTTTCTGTTGCTTTCTTCAAAAAATGCATGTCCAGACCCAGTGCCTTCTTTAGTTTGGAAAGGTCACCTCTTCTGGGGACCGAGCTGGAGATCATCTCGCGTACATACCACGCCTTGTATGGGTTATACATCGCCCATGATTCGCCCGACCAAGCGAGATATTCATCGAAGATTTTCTTTGTTTCTTTAGATAGATGTTTTGATAGACAGTCAGGAGAAATATATTTCCCGGACTTTTCAACAAGGGCGGCGACTTTGCTCTGATCAACTTTGCGCCGGTCAATTGCGATTTCTACTACCAGTGCTTTGCTTTCGCTGAAAGCTGCTTCTATTTTTGGTGGCAAAGGGTAGAGGGAAGGAGGTGCGAGGTGAATCGTGCCGAGCAAATAAACAGTGTCATTGCCGCGAGTTGCTTTCCAGAAATATAATTTCGCAGCTTCCCTGTTATGTTTTGCTGGAGGGGCAGAGGGTTGAAGTGTTTCGGTAACTTTTGCGGAAGGTTTTGCGCTTGCGGTGTTTTCAGTTATTTTTTGCGAAGAAACTTCGCTAATAATTGCTTTGAGTTCTTCAAGAAAATCAGTTGCCACATCGGGAGGGTAAGAAATTCTCACCAACATAATTTTCGGCGCGAATTTGAGTTTGACCGTTTGCTTCCTGGTCAGATAATCATATTCATTTATCTCAACAGGCGCGACATTAAAAACCATGCTGGAGGCTGACGCTGGAGACTTTGCAATGGACTCTGAAAGATCTGGCTCAAAGCTCAATTCTCCCAAAATTCCTCCCGTCCGAGGGCCTCTTTCGACTTGATTTGAGCGCACGCTCTGATGTGGCTGCACTCGATACTCAAAGGTAAGTTTTTCCGAGGTTACGGTCACTTTTGCATTTGGATAAAATGTTTTGACCAGTCCAGAGACACGACGCAAAATTTCTTGCTGCGCCGGTGCTTGGTCGGAATTTGAGAAATTTCCCTCTTCAGCAGCGTGTGCGACGCTAACCACGCCTGCTCCGGCCCATATGGTGAGCCACATTATCAGCAGGCGAAAGAGAATTATTTTTGGTCTATGGAAGAAATTCAAACATTTGACCCCAAACCCTAGGTATCTATACCATTGCTGTATGGCGTTTGAAACTGGTTGTGCCTTTGGGGTCAAGAAACAGCTAGAGTTTAGCTTTCTCTATGCTTCATATCGCGTTGAGTATCATGAATTAATTGACGGAGAAGTGCCATCGCCAATTTTTCATTTGATTGAAGGTGTGCATACCGACCTTTGATTTGCCACGACATACCTTCCTCATCGATGTCTACTTTCATTTCTGTGTTTGCTGCGTATTGATTTTCGCTGAGTGAGCCAGCAATTGATTGGTTTGATGGAACAACGAAAATTTGAATACCCTCTAAATCACCGCGCAGAATGAGGCTGAAGCGCGTGGTTGAGATGCGTGCGCGGAAGTAAGTTGAAACTTCCTCTGCTTCGCGAAAGCGATTGTATTTGATCACTTCAGTGATTTGTCCAAGGTGACTGCATGATACAAACAGCTCAGTGCCTTGTGCTACTTCATTGAATTCGGCAGCGTATCGTTGAACCATTGTGAAAATTTTGTTGACCATTTTTTGAACAGCTTGTTCTTTGACGTAGTTGATCCATTCTTTTTGATCGCGACGACCTTTGTGGTCAGTGAGAAATTGACGCGCTTGTTCTTTTAAGCTTTCCATGCCGACCGATTCGCCACTGTCGGTTGTTTCGCAGGTGGAAAGTACATAACGTGAAAGCTCACTGCGACGATTGAGTGATACCACATTCTCCGGTCTTTCTGGTGCGGCTTTCTTCAAATCCATGTTGCCTTGTCTGGATGGATGATTGTCGATGTACGCAAGAGTTTTCTTGCTGACTTTGTTTTGACCGTTATGTAAAACATGTGAGAGTTTTTCAGTCACTCTGGCGTAAGAAAATGCGGCGAGGATTTTGTCGGTGCTGACGGCGTTAGAAGCGGTATTGGTCATGACTAACCTCTTGTGCATAATCTGGGAAGGAGAAGGGCGGGGTTCGAAGATGCATTCATCATGCACTTTAGAATTGCGCATGTAAATTCTCCGAAGTCCCTAGACTCTTCAGATTGAGCGTTATCGTCTGGGCGAAATGGTGTATAGAAAAAGCCGTATTCTCAATCGCCGTTTTCGCCCGAGCTAAATGGAAATTTTTACTGCGGATTGTCCATCCAGTTGCCCATAAATGGTGCCTGGTATTCAGGACGGTTGGAGAGTTTTTCACCGTAAACACCGAGACCGGGATCATAAACGTAAGTCGTCCCTTTCTCGCTGTAAGTGCCGAACATATGCGGTTCGTTGCGCCCGTTGATTTCGACGAATCCGTAGCGAACAGTGAGAGGAATTCCTAAACGGTCTGCAAATGCCTTGAGTAACAGGGCGCGCTGATTACAGACGCCTTTGCCCTCGGCAATGTACTCACCGAGATAAGCGACTTTATCTTTCGGATATGCGGCGTCGAATTCTTTGGACCACCTGGAGACGTCGGAGCCATCTTTTGACGTCAATAAGCGCTCTGCAAATTGACCGAGCGCGGCAAGAGCTTCGTGTGGTTTGTCCTTTAGACTGCCAAAATTTGCTTCAGCCTGGTCGATTGCGGCTTTTAAAACAGGGTCTGATTTTGGTGAAACAATTATGCGCGCGGCGTCATTTCCAATTGTCATATTTGGATTGTAGATTGTGCCGTCAGCAAGGGGCTCTGTGAGATAACCTTCTTCTTTTAAAAATTCGCGCTGTGCTTTTGCCTCTTCGCTCGGCTTCAATTCTGTGTCCTTCACTCCTGAAGGTGTTGACTCTTTCGCTTCAGGTAGTGGCGCCTTTAAGCCCTGACCGCGTCCACTGAAGACTTCGCCCTCGTGAAGATTGCCGAGATTTTTATGGATATCGCCCAATGTCGTATAGACGTCAGCCAATGATGAATGGCAGCGCCAGACTTCCAGCGCCTCTTTTGCTTTCGTGATGTATGGTTCGGCATCTTTAAACTCGCCTGCGCGCCACAAGCACCTGCCTGCGTTTAGGTTGTTCGTAAGTGCTTTTACATAAGCCGGATCGCCGACCGTTACCTTTTCACCTTCGCGAATTTTTGCCGCTTCGGCAAATAGTTCTGCTGCTTCTTTGTAATTTTTCTCGCCCGCTTTTGTGAGCGCATTTGCTTCGAGTGTTTCGACTGTAGGTTTTGTTTCAAGTTTTACTTCAGGTGGAGTTTCGACTTTTGCTTTCGGTATTTCAGTCGGCTTGTTTTCAACCGGAGGCTCTACTGGCTTTTGCTCAACCTTCTGCTCAGGCTTTTCGCTGAAGCGCCCGCGCCCGGTTGGTGCTGCCAAGCCAAACATGCCACCTACCATGGTGAATGCGAAAGTGGATTCGCCCACTTGTTTGAGAGTAGGAAGTTTTCCTTCGGTAATGGCGGCACGCGTGAAAGCATCGACCGGACCTGCCGCCATGCCGCCTACCGCCGTTTGACCCGCGCCACGCAGTCGGTCGATGGCGGCGGTTCGGAAGCGTTCCGTCACTGTGTTTGTAAGTTGACTATTCACCGCCGACTCAGGCAAGTTTCGCCCAAATAGTCCGAAATCTTTAGCCAGCTGAGAGCCCTTTGTCATTGTCGCAAAAGTGACGCCGGAGACAAATGCGTTTTTGGCGCGGCTCGACCAGAAATTGCTGTCGTCGCCATGCACCGGTTGGAAGACTCCACCGTAGGTTAAACCGGCGGCAGTCGACTCGGCGACGCCGAGAGCGTTTTTGCCGAAAGTGAAGCGATTCAGGGCTAAGGGAGTTGCCGTCTCTATCCGGTGTGCGCCGTAGACGAGTCTGGCTGCGTCGTCGGTCAAGCCGATCGCTCCGGGGCGGACCAGGAAGCGAGTGGCGCCGCGAGCGCCGAAGTGTAGTCCAATAACCCAAGGGACAATGCCAACGGCGGATCCCAGTTGCTGAGCGTACCACTTTGATGTGTTGAACTCGGCTGGCGCAAGCGCTTCCGCTCGCTGTCTTTGTTCTGGCGTGATCGGCGCGCTTCTATTGCCCGATGCCTCAGGCGTCGCGCCTGTAATTTTATCTTTGATCTGCCCCAGACTCTCCATGGGACTGTCCCACGCCGAATGCCGCGCAGACTGAAGGAAGACTTCGCCAAAGCTGGGCTTTTCGGTTTCGGGAGTGGTGATCAGCTCATTGCCCATATCTATTGACCTTGAAGTCCTTCAAGAGTATTGGAGAGTTATTATGGAGACTCTAAATTACTTTCACATCACTGACTTTATCCTGAATTGGAAGTTTTTCGACAGAGTCATTTT
>JACMKL010000101.1 GCA_014380105.1 Candidatus Melainabacteria bacterium | reverse complement strand
TGCACGGGCAGAGGGTTTGGAGTGCTGGATTGCGGCTGTGTCTGCGCGTTCGCTCCCGAGTCAGACGCCGAAAGCAGTAAGAAATTCAGAAATATTGATAGTGCAAAACTTCGACTCGTTATTCGAGCAAACTCAAAAACCATTACTCGCTCTTATCGCTCAAACTATATCCGACACCATGAACGGTGCGGATTAGTGAGTTTTTGCTATCGGTATCAACTTTCCTTCTCAGCGTTTTTATATAAGTCCTTACCGTGTCCAAAGATGCCGAAGAGTCTGAGTTCCAGACACGATCGAGTAGTGCATCCGCCGAAAAAACTTGTGTCGGATAGCGCATAAATAATTCCAAGAGGGCAAATTCTTTTGGTAGCAAATGTATCTCTTTTTCAGATTTGAATACTTTCACTAAATTTGGGTCAAGCTCAATGTTGGCGGCTTTCAATGTTTTAGCAACGACTGCCTGAGGGCGACGCAGGAGCGCTCTCACTCTGGCACTCAACTCTTTTGGATGAAAGGGTTTGGTCAAATAATCATCTGCCCCAGCATCCAATCCTTGCTCTTTATCCTCAATGGTGTTCTTTGCAGTTAACATCAAAATTGGCGCGGCACCACCACGAGCGCGATACTCTTTACAGATATCTGTGCCTGGCTTACCAGGAAGCATCCAGTCTAGAATCACAAGATCATAGGGATGCATTTGCATAATCGTCAAAGCTTCATGACCGTTGTTGACACTGTCAATCATATGTCTTTCTACAGACAAAATGCCTTTGATCAAAGTGACCAAATCTTTGTCATCTTCAACAACGACAATCTTTGCCATTAAGCGCCCTCTGATTTTCGCTTCTTATTTTTGGAGGTCGCAATGCCAAACACAAAGGCAAAGAAGGCGATTGCACCGGTACCGATTACAATCACAGGCACGGCGGATTTCAAAATTTCCGGAGTGAAAAGTGGTGCATCAGTCATGCTTATGTAGGCCACGGCTTCCGGCATTGGTGACACTTCAACCTTTTGCATGTCCTTCGGATGGAGGTCGAAATTGCCTAAGTTTTGTCCGGAATTAAGTACAACAACGCTGACAGCCCCTGGCTTTGAAGCTGGTAAAAATTTGTTGGCAGTGTCAGTGGCATGCATATAAAAATCAAACACCACCGGCTTACCACTCACAGATTTTTCGCTGGATTGCTTCACCGCACAACTGATTGAGCATGGCTTGAGGATTGGCTCTCCGATCCATGTATTGCCTTTCTCAAGATAGGCAACAATTTCATCAGTGTTGCTGGAGCCACCAAACAAAGCTTGCGGTGTTGCCGATCTTGGAAAGACGTGGAAAATTGAAGGCTCACCGCGTCGAGTGATTGGATTGATAAAAGCTACTCGTGGATCTTCTGCCCAATCTTGCCGGAAGCGTGGATAGGAGCGATTGCTCGCGTAATACTCTTCGACATGTAGACCGATTCGACGCATTTCAGCAGCAATGGCGAGCTCTGGCGAATCTTTCTTGAAGAACGTCACAGCTGAGTCCAGAAGCATTCCTGCCTCGGTCTTCTGCACCCAGAAAGTGCGCTTCGCCTGCACTGTCGAGAACATCGTCAGAATATCGGAAAAACTATTCTGCAGCATTACAACAGGCACTCTTCGAACTTGCCCATCGACAGTGATATCGCAGCTCTTCTCACCGGAAAAACGGAATATGCCATCACCATCGGTATTAGCGAATGTTTCGACATCAGAGCCAGTGGCACTGCGCGACAAGTCTGCAGCCGAGTCGATTCTGGCAGTCGATGAATTTAAATGACCCATGACTATGACAAACCAGGTCAATGCAGCAATCAGCAAGACGACCGAGATTGAGCTCCAGATGACCATCTTCTTGCTTATCGGCTTGGTTTGTTCTTGCAAAACAGCAGAACTTCTAAGCTCTTTATTTTGGGCGAGCACTTCTTGCGGCGAAATGGTTTCAATTGACGATGCCGACACTCTCTGCGAACGAGGTGGCTGTGTCAAGAATTCTTCGTAAGCCGCCTTAATCGACTTGGTAAGCTCGTCGAATTCTCCCAGGTGATGCTCGGCAAGCGATATGGCATGTTGATACATCGAGGTGGCATCAGAACGCTCATCGGCTTTATCTAATAAAATCGCCAAGCGATACCAATTACCGATGTTTTCATAGTCGCCTTCCCCGACACGTTTTTCCGCCATCAAGGCATGCTGGTGAAAAGAAGTAACAGCGGGACCAATTTGCCCCGACGCTTCGTATGCTTCACTTAAAAGCAGCATGCAGTCTGCAATATACCGACTATCTTTAAGTCCACTTTCAGCTAATTCGTTGACCACCTTCTGTAAAAGGCGAGCGGCATCAGCAAATTTTCCGTCTACGCTGTTTGCTCGAGCTGCATCAACCATCGAGCGAACACGCGGATTAATAGTGCCTTCTTCACCAATTACATTCGGATTAAGCCCGGGCATTCCCTGACCAGTGGCATCCTGCACTCTTTTATTGGCAATGCGAGAGAACATACTAGACGGCCGTTGAGGTGGCGCGCTATAAGCATCTTCCGCCGTTGTCTGATCTTCTCCAACCTTTAACCCGGGTCGAATAGCGTCTAATTCGGCAAGATAAGAACCGCTACTAAAATCAGTTTGAGCTTTTGCTGGAGAGGGATCTTCGACGATTGCATAATCACCCTCAGTAGACGAGCCAGGCATGCGCGCTGCAATTTCTGCACCAGGTACATTTTCCAAGCCAATTTCCATCTGCACGTTGCGACTGGAATTTCGTGGCGGAGGAGGTGGTGGCATATCCGGTGGCAAAATTACAACTGCTTCTTCCGGAGTTTCATCATAAGAATCAACAAGAGAAGGTGGCACAGACAATGGAGAAAGTGCGGGCATGTTGTTATTAGAATGAGACCCCGTTTGCAAACTACCCAGATTGTGAAGTCCGCTGGCTTGCGAATCGCCACCAGAAGTTGGACTTGCTGATTTGCTATTTGGATCCCACCATGATCCAGGCGACTCAGCAGAATCATCACCGGCGGCTCTAACTTCCTCTGCGACTGAAAAATCTTCCTCAGGCGCTGCAGGAAGCGGCTCACTATCAACAAAACGCGAGCGCAAACTCTTCATTGATTTCGGCTTTTGACGACGATCTGTAGGTTTTTGCGCATCGTCATTTGAGTTCGCCGCAGGAGTAAGTGGCAAACGTCGATCGGCATCAGCAGCCGCGCCCGCCATTCCGATACTTTCAGTGCCTTTGTTAATCGGCACCATCCATTGCGCCATCGCCTTTGACGAATCACTACCCGGATGCATCTCAGGGGCAAGCGAAGACTCCGTGCGGTCAGATTCAACATCTGTTGAGGGAAACGATTCTCCGACATCGAGCTGCCACTCAGCTGAAGCTCTTCGGTAACCAGGACTGTGGGCAGCGAGATTTGCCTCCTCAGCAGCGGCAGCAGCCAGAGCTTCCGCGTCATGTTGCGCATTGGCACCGGTCGAAATCGCAGAACTGTCAAATGAATTTGGCAGCGGTGGATCTGGAGTAATAAAAGAAAGCGACTGAAAAGGTGTCTTCACAGGAGTTGCGTTGGCGGCAGGTAAATTGCTCGCAGTAGATCCTGGTTTTGGATAGGTAGGAGGGACATGAGCAAATGGCGAAGCTGGCGTGGCCGGAACACTGCCAAATGGTTGCGCAGGCGCAGAAGAATTAGATGCCGAAGGAGTTGCCGCGCTATTTTTTGTATTCTCTAAACGCGCCATCGAACGCGCCACCGCGTCCTGAATAGCGTTGGTGAAAGTTGAACCACCAGCGCCATCAGCGCTCTCTGTGGTTCCTCCATACAGTTGCGGCAGCCCGCCTGCGTGACTACGAGTCGACGGCTGTCCATAACGCTTCTCTAAATCATTGGCGCGCCCGTAAAGCTGTTTCGCATCACCCACCCGCCCGCAAACGTCGCAAGCTTGCGCGTATCGGCGCAAATGCTGTCGCAATTCGGCATTTGCCTCACCCAGGCTGCGCTCCATAATCGAAGCCAGGCGACCGTATTCGAGCAGCGCCATGTCATATTCTTTCAATGCCATATGGGTGGCGCCTAAGTCGGCCAGACAATCCATGGCTTCAAGCCCTTCGCCCAGCCCACGGCGCGCGAGCGCATCATAGACGCCCCGAAATCCGAGCTTGGCAGCCTCGTAATCTCGAGCTTTCATCGAATTCTTGGCGTCATTTATCAGACGCGCAAGGTCATCGCCTCCAGATTGCGCCGGCGGATGTGGCGCTGGTACTGGCTCATTGACTTGTCCAAAATCCGACATGTTTGTCTCAAACGAGAGGCCACCGCGAGGCGCCTGAAATGTTAAGTACTCTAACGGCTCAAATCAGAGCTCCCGATTACTCATTACCCATAATGGAAGGCTTAGATATCGCTCTTTCTTACTGTATGTCGAAATTAGTTTAACGTGCGTCAGATAAGTCTCCTTTGACACACAAATGTGGGTGAGGGAAACTGATGGACTGTGGCGAAATATCAGGAAAAACCTGTCCTGCGGGGAAAATTCGAACGATGCCCTCATTAATGCCCTTAAATTTCAAAAAATGGATTGAAGATAACCGCTCACAGCTCAAGCCGCCTGTTGGAAACAAGCTTGTCTGGGAAGACCGCGAATTTATAATCATGGTCGTCGGGGGTCCGAATAGTCGCACCGATTATCACGTCAACGCCGGTGAAGAATTTTTCTATCAAATCGAGGGCGACATTGTCCTGAAAGTGATTGAGGACGGTAAGCCTGTCGATGTAAATATCAGCGAAGGTGACATTTTTTTACTGCCGCCCAACACTCCACATTCGCCGCGACGTCCTGCCAATACAGTTGGTCTGGTCATTGAGCGCAAGCGAGCAGAAGGCGAAGAAGACGGATTTATCTGGCTCTGCGAAAAGTGTGATGAGAAGCTCTACGAGGAGCACTTTCACTTGACCAATATCGTCACGCAATTTCCGCCCATTTTTGAACGCTTTTACGCCAGCGAAAATTCCACATGCAAAAAATGTGGTACAGAATCGGCGGCCCCGAAAAAATGACCAGTCAAAATACTACTGCTGAAGCCACAAAAGACGAATTCGTCAACGATTTGGAATGGGCGCGCGCAGAAGATAGAAAAGACGAACTGGCAAAATACAGAAAAGAATTTTTGATTCCGAAAACTAAAGACGGAAAAGACTTTATCTACATGGCTGGCAATTCGCTTGGATTGCAGCCTAAAAATGTCCGCGAGTATATTGGGCAAGAACTAGATGACTGGGCGGTTCATGGTGTTGAGGGACACTGGGATGCGAAACATCCCTGGCTTCCATATCATGAAAATTTGACTGAGATGGCAGCGCGTTTGGTAGGCGCAAAACCGATTGAAGTCGTGATCATGAACACGCTCACAGTCAACCTCCACCTTATGATGGTGTCATTTTATCGCCCGACAAAAGAGCGCTACAAAATCATAATTGAAGCGTGTGCATTTCCATCTGATCGCTACGCAGTTGACTCGCAAGCTGAATTTCACGGTTTTGATGCAAAGGACGCCATCGTTGCTCTCGAGCCACGTGAAGGTGAATTCACATTGCGGCATGAAGACATATTGGCAGCGATTGAGCGCGAGGGCGAATCACTGGCACTCGTCATGCTGGGCAACGTCAATTACCTGACCGGGCAAGCTTTCAATATGAAAGAACTAGCCGCTAAAGCGCATTCCGTAGGCGCTAACGCAGGCTTCAATCTTGCTCACGGTGCGGGCAATTTGCATCTGAAATTGCACGATGACAATGTAGATTTTGCTGTCTGGTGCAGCTATAAATATCTAAATTCAGGTCCTGGGTCACTGGCTGGATGTTTCGTGCACGAGCGCCACGCCAATGATTCAAGCCTACCAAGACTGGCTGGCTGGTGGGGTCACAACAAGAAGACACGTTTCAAAATGGGTCCGGAATTTGACCCTATATCCGGTGCCGAAGGCTGGCAGCTAAGCAACCCACCCATCTTTCAATTGGCTGCACTGCGAGCATCAATGGAATTATTCGACAAAGCTGGAATGGCGGCAATACGAGCCAAAAGCGATCGCATGACTGCATATTTAGAATTTCTTCTTGAGAAAATTCCTTCCAAGTTTTTAAAAGTAATTACTCCGAAATCGATCACCGAACGCGGTAGCCAACTATCACTGAAACTTGGCTCCGTTCCAAAAGACTTTGTCAAAATTTTGCGAGAAAGTGGCGTCATTTGCGATTTCCGCGAGCCGGACATCGTCAGAGCAGCACCAGCACCATTATATAATTCATTCGAAGATGTTTATCAGTTCGTGAAAATTGTAGGCAAACAAATTGGCTAATACAAAACCTAAAAAACTATCAGAGAGTCATGTGGCTGTCGTTGGCGCAGGGCTGACAGGCTCATTATTAGCCATTCTTCTAGCAAGGCGCGGCATGCAAGTGACTGTGCTTGAGCGCAGACCAGATATGCGAATCGAAACAATCAGCGCCGGGCGTTCAATCAATTTGAACATCACTCGCAGAGGATTAAAGGCTTTAGACAAAGCCGGACTGAAAGAAATTATTCTAGAAAACTCAGTCCCCATGATGGGAAGACTAATTCACTCAAGAGAGGGCGAACTTACCTATCAAGCATACGGGCGCGACGAATCAGAGTTTGGCAATTCGGTCTGCCGAGGCGAATTAAACAAGACATTGATGACGGAAGCAGAAAAGACTGGCAGGGTCACCATCCATTTCAATAGGAAAGTCACCAATATCGATTTAGAAACAAATACGCTTACGATAAAAAGTGACGATGCAAAAGGGGAAACGGTTCAGACATTTGATCTAGTGATCGGTACAGATGGCTCTGCATCACAGATTCGTGAGACGATATCTGAAAATAAAGGCTATAAATGCGATGCCTCATACTTGAACTACGGCTACAAAGAGTTGGCTATTTCTCCGGACGAAGCCGGTGCGTTCAAGATGGAAAAGAATGTTCTCCATATTTGGCCACGCGGAATGTACATGATTATTGCACTGCCAAACTTTGATGGGTCCTTCACTTGCACGCTGTTCCTGCCCTACGAGGGCGAACCCAGTTTTGAAAAACTGAAGACGGAAGAGTCTGTGCGCGAATTTTTTCAAACAGATTTCGCCGATGTTTTTCCTCTGCTAGACAAACCTGTTGAAACTTTTTTTGAAAATCCAACCGGCACTATGGTGACGGTCAAATGTGACCCATGGTACTACGAAGATAGAGTTCTTCTGGTGGGCGACGCTGCTCACGCCATCGTGCCATTCTTCGGACAGGGCGCCAATTGTGCCTTTGAAGATCTGACGGTGTTTCACGAGTTATTGGAAAAATATATTGGCGGTGACCAAGTCGATTGGAAAGCATTGTTCGTGGAATTCAACGCTTTGCGCAAACCAAATTCCGACGCAATTGCAGAAATGGCATTCGATAACTTCATCGAAATGCGCGATAAAGTTGGCAACGCCGAATTCTTGAAGCAGAAGGCGGTCGAAAAAATTCTCGAAAAGAATTTTCCTGACAAGTTTGCCTCACGCTATCCATTGGTCGTGTTTACGCACAATCCTTATGAACTGTGCCAAAGGCTTGGTCTTTTGATAGACGAAATCATCATAGAACTCTGTCAGGGACTGGATAAAGCAGAAGATGTTGATTTAGTGAAAGCAGAACATCTTATAGATGCAAAACTAACGCCTGTGCTGAAGGGGCAAGTGCGTGACACGACCCTTACGACGGTTCGCTGAAGTCGAATTACCTATGAGAGAGTCTCACCTAGACATTTAAAATTAACGCAAGAAATAGGTCCAAGATATGCTCACAATAAACAGCAAAGAGGTCAAAGCAAAGATATAGGACAGGCTTTCGTTGGAGCGGCGAAATTTACTAAAGAAAAACCCAGCTCGCAAACCCAGAACCAGAACCATAAGCCCAAGCCCAATTACAGGCAGCAGACTTCCTTTTGAACAAACGAGAAGCACGCCAGAAATAAACATTACAAAGAGAAAGCGCTTACGAGCATCCTTCACATCGGAATTACTGGTATCACTCCATGCCACACCAGAGTTCTCGATTCTCGATACGCTGTGTACCAAAAAAACGCAATATACAATGAGCAGACAAAAAACCGCTATTTGCTCAGAGCCGTCACGATCCAACTGGAACACAGCTGCCCCAAAGTGCTGAGTTGCGAGGTTCAAACCCGTAGCGAAACACCACGCCAGCCCCAAGAGCGTAATCACAGTCGCAGCGACAGCGGAATTCGTAATTAGTTCTGAAGTCGTAGAAAGGAACTTTTTTTTGAAATTCAGGTTCATTTCATCACCAATGCTGCAAAACCTATAAAACAAACATAGTTGAATTCCCGTCAAGTAACTCTTTGAGACCGTAAATTCCTAATTATTGGCAAAAATTCTTGCCTTTAAATAGAAGAGAAAGTTGAGCCGCAGGATAATTTGAACTCACACACTCATGTCATGCCAATGTCAGTTTTGATTGTTAGTCTCAAACCGTGGAAGAGAAAAAAGGGCGTGGCGCCCATTTTATATTTCTGAAACATTTGAAGTGTTAGATAGAAGCATCAACCCCGCCAGCAATTGCTGACAGATATCTAAAGAAGAGAGGCAGCCCAAATGTTCAATTCCGAAAGCTACGCCGCATTATTGACTAGCTCATCGTCAAAGGCTGGGCAGCTCAACAGTTATTCTCTTCAATTAAATAGCGAACACGCCACTCGCCTTCAAGAATTGTTCGTCGAACAGGACGAAAATGGAAATATCAAAAGTGCACAATATGCGTCAGGTGCTCAAGTTCGTCACAACGCCAACTACACGATGGTTCGTTCGGCAAACAGCACTCTTTGGATGGGCGACCGCAACGGTGGATGGCACCCGCTCGACTAATCATTTATAAATCAAGTTTCGGGGAGATAGCCATCCGTTAGCGTAATGCTGACGGGTGGATTATCACTTTTTGACACTTATTCTTCTTCCGACAATGTCTCAACGTCGGTTCCGTGTCAAGTTCATGTCAAAGAGAGGAGTTATGTTAAATGCACAGAAACTCATTACTAACTGCGGCTGTTTCTCTCGCAGTGATTGAATCCTTCAGGAGATTAACTCATGTCAAAACCAGATGTTGCAGACAATTTTTCGCAGAAGAAAGCATTGAGCTTTGAGGATGAGTCTGCTCACTTGAGCTCGCAAGTCTCAGACCTGATGGTCTCTAAATGTCCAAACTCAGTTGGCAATATCAATATCAACGTCAACATTGGAGCAAATGAATCGATCAAAGATCTTGCATTTCAAAAACAGCTGGATTTTGGAGCTGCGCAGATTTATCCATCTAAAAATGGTGCCGAGTTCTCAGCCACAAAAATTCAAAATCACGACGGCGGACAGAAAATTTTGAGCGGAAAATTTGCCAATGCTGACGGTGGCGCAAAGGAAAACTTCAATCCGCTAAATGCTTCACAGTTTGAGCCAGAGCAAGGCTGGAAAGGCATGAAAGGTGCAAACTTAGACGACCTCATCACATTGGCAGCCGAGAAAAAAGCTGGACAACTCAGATACGAAAAGAAGCAAATATAAGCAAAGCAAGTAGCTCCAACTAGAGTAAAACAATACAACAGCCTTCAAGTCACGCCCAACCCTCACGCGCGTGCAAAAAAGAGAAGAGAGATGGGAGACGCCCCTATCTCTCTTTTCTTGTTGAAAAATATACCGAGAATTTTTTGACAATCAGAGCTCAAAATCAATAAGTTAGGACGGTAGCCTCGACTGCGATGCAAAATCATGACGTGATGCAAACCACTCGGAAGCTCGTTCTCTAGCTAGATCTATCACGTCGTCTGAGGTTGAGCGCAAAATACTGCTCTGACACTTAAGGACGATTTCCAAAGAGTCTATATCAACGTCCACGTTAGCTTGCACAATCAAGCACCACATCATCGCAGTACTCAGATCCCGCGAAACACCAAGGCCATTCATATAAATTTTTGCCAATAAGGCCTGCGCAACTAGTACTCCGTTATTTGCAGCTATGCTTGTCCACACTGCCGCATTTTTCTTTTGTCCTAAACTGACATAGACGCAAGCGAGAGCAAATTGCGCTCCAGCATGCCCTCTCAAGGAAGCTCTCTCATACCAATACCGAGCTAACTCGATATCAAGATCACAACAAATTCCATGTGCATAAAAAAGACCCAATGAGCATTGGGCTTTTTCGCAATTTAATTCAGCTGCGCGACAGAACCACATATAAGCGCTTCCACAGTCGTGTGCAGCTCCCAGTCCGTGCATTTGCATAAACCCAAGGTAGTACATGGCCTCCGCATGTTCATGATTCGCGGCGCCCAGTAAAAACTTCCTTGCGTTCACCATCGACTTTTTCACACCCAAAATTCCAAATAAGTGTCGAAGCCC
>JACMKL010000100.1 GCA_014380105.1 Candidatus Melainabacteria bacterium | reverse complement strand
TTTTAATCATGCAATTCTCCATCTCTTAGCAAGCATTCTCTATTTCCCGGACCGAGGGCCGCGGGACACAAGCAATTCTACCTAATTTGTTCCATACGTCCAGCTTTTCGCTCGTAATGTAAATTGCGGCAAAAGCCGAAAGAAGCCACCAGAGCAGCTTATCGGCGTTTCGCTCGCGTGTAAAAAGTTTGTGTGATCACAGATCAGTTTCCAAGCTATATATGTCATCTAAATACCTGTGGATATTGGCTTCTTGAAGCGTGCACTTGCAAAGTGATACCAGCTGTGATTTCAAGTGAACTGCTGAGGTTGCCAATTGATCGTGAGGCGCTTTATCAGACGGGAAATTTGCTCAGGTCAAAATGCACTCAAGCACAGACATTGCAACGTTTTTGTCTAGCGCGAATTTTAATCGATCGCAAAATCGAGAAAATGAAGTGAACCATCTGTGATGGCAACCTCAACAATTTTCAGTGCCACCTTATTCAGTGCTTCACAAAAAGCTCGGGCGGAAAATTCCAAAAGTCGAAATCTATAACTTGTAGCGAATAGACGGATCACGAATCGCTCGTATAACTTGAGCCAATCCGGTTAGGAAAGTTGGAATTCCGATGATAAACAAAGTCGTAGAGACTCCGCCAGGCAAGTTATCGGCCGACACACCGGTGAGGATGACTGGAATTGTTGAAGCGGCCGACATGGCAGTATTTTGCGCACCAAAAACTTTTCCACGCATGTCTTCCGGTACTGCAGCTTGCAGAGAGGCTTGCGTGGGCACTGCCACAAAGGCACAACTGACTCCAAGCAATGTAGCGAACAAGAGCGGAACAGCCATCAACAAACCGTTGAAATAATGTCCGGCTAGGCCTATTAAAGGAAAGATATGGTCTTGAATAAACCCGAGACTACCAAGGCAGGTCATGAACAGACCGAGACCTGTAAAGCCACCATATACAAGGAGACGTGATGGTGCATTTTGGCCATGGTGCCCAAGCCAGAAATTGCCCACTCCCATTCCCAAACCAGCGGCCGCGATTATGTAGCCGAATTGAAATGGCTGCAATTTCATAACTTGTTCAACAAGTCCGACAGCAATGATATTCAATGTAATGATCGTGCTGAATAGAATTGTTATTTTCAAGATTGCGCGGAAAACAGGTGGACTATCAACTATATAGGCAATGCCGACGCGTAATTCTTCCCACCAGGGATCACGTTCTGTCTTCTGCGGCTTGTTGTCACTTATTCCTAATAGAAGCATTGCGGCAATGAAAAATAAGCCTGCAACCGCGTACGGTGCGCCACCAATACCGGTGTGCGCAATAATCGGTTCGCCGATTGCAAAACCAAATCCGAGCGCAATCATCATAGTTGTGAAAAACAGCGCGTTAGCGGAATATAGCTCATCGCGTTTCACCAGCCGTGGTATCGAAGCTGTTTCGGCCGGACCAAAAAATTGCGCTCCAATGGATATCAAAAAGGCTAAAGTAAAGGCCACTTTTGGATATTGTTTTACCCAATCAAGCGCAACCAATGCGACGAAAAATGCTCGCACTAGATTTGATATTACAAGAACGCCCCGGTTCGACCAGCGGTCTACACATACCCCTGCCAGTGGACTGAGAGCAACAGCCGGAATCGTGAAAGCTACATAGAGCCAACTTGTCATCTCGGCGGCACCCACGGTCGCCTGACCAGCGCCGCGTCGGGCTGCTTCCTGAGCCGTCAATACGGCAACAAACAGTACAAATACCGCTCGATCACCGAATTGCGAAAAAATCTGCGCAATCCAGAGACACATGAATTGCTTATTTTGAAACAGCGTTCCATATCCGGACGATTGTCTGGGTTCAGGCGGAGATGATTCTGTTGTGGGCGAACTCACTGCATGGCTACCAGGCGTCAATCAACCTAACTCTAGCACTTTGGCGCTTTTGGTTCTTGCCAAGAACCCCGAGAGCACAATCTCATGACAATCAGTCTTTCACCTACCTATTTAAGTAGTATGTTTTCGACTATTCGGCACGGTCATCTTGTTCATCTGCACCTTCAAGTTGTCCGAGTGAGCCGCGAGTAATACCTCGCTTGGTGGTGCGAATGAAATTGACGATCTCTTTTACTTCATCAAATTGTTCAATTTCTGCCTCGACCTTTTCGCAAGCTTGCGAAAGATTTAGTCCTGCTCGGTAGAGCAAGCGGTAGGTTTCTTTAATTGCACTTCTGACGGCCAGAGGCAGTTTGCCACGGCGCATACCAATGATATTGATACCGCGAACCTGCAATGGTCTGCCGTCACAAACCGAAAATGGTGGCAAGTCCATGCGCGCTCCAGCATTTCCGCTGGTCATTACAAAACGGCCGATCCGGCAGAATTGGTGAATTACGACCAGCCCACCGAACACACTATTATCACCAATTTCGACGTGCCCGCCGAGGGTTGTACTATTTGCCATGATGACATTTTTGCCAACTTTGCAATCGTGCGCAATATGGCAATAATTCATTAAAAAGCAGTTGTCACCAATTACGGTCATCGGGTCTTTGGAGCCGCGGTGAATAGTCACATATTCACGAATGGTGACTCCATTTCCAATTATTACTCCGGTAGGAGCGTCTTTGTAGCTCAAGTCTTGTGGTGGCAATCCAATGCTGGCACCGGCAAAGATTTTGCAGTCGTCACCAATGGTGGTGACTCCATCGATAACAGCATGAGGTCCAACAACAGTTCCTTTCCCGATTGAGACGTTCGGTCCTATTACTACGTAAGGACCAATATCAGCTTCGTCGTGAATTTTGGCACCATCGCTAATGATGGCGGTTGAGTGTATTGTCATTTCGGATTTATCCTTGGCTATCGATCATCGCAAAACTAATTTCGCCTTCGCAGGCAATTTTGTCGCCGACTCTTGCGACACCGCGCACTTTACCAATTGGTCCACGCATTTTGATCAATTCAACTTCCAAATCGAGTCTGTCGCCCGGGACAACCATGGCGCGGAATTTGATGCCGTCCATCCCGGTGAAAACTCCCAGTTTGCCTTCAAATTCGCCACTTGAAAGTAGTGCGATACATGAGAGTTGAGCCAGAGCCTCAACCTGCAAGACGCCAGGCATAATTGGTTTGTGGGGGAAGTGTCCTTCGAAAAATTGTTCGTTCGCTGTCAAATTTTTAAAACCTTTGGCGCTTTTTCCGCGCACGACTTCCGTCACGCGATCGACCAACAGGAAAGGATAACGGTGAGGAATCAGTTTTCTGATTTCCATGATATCCAATTCTTTAGCTGTTTCTGTCTCAGTGCTCATGCGCCAAACTCCTTGAAAAACTTAGCCCAGCGGGCAACAAAGTATACATCCTGTCAAGCTTTCGAGGTTTGCGGCCTAAAAAGTAACTAACTATAGGACGAGAACGGCTCCGTTTTCGCCAAGAAGGCTTCTTTCACTATAAAGTGATGTTGGTATAAGAAACCCGAGCGTATCATTGGGTTTACACACCGGGACCAGGAAGGGCATTTGTGGACGAGCAAATAGAAAAAGGCAAATCACTTTCGCTAATGACAAGGCGCCGTTTTCTATTTGGACTAGTGTCGACCGTGTGCATCGGATTAAAGACCGAAACTAGCGCAAATGCCGCTATCGGACTGTTTGAACCATTTACTTTCGGATATGTGACAGACGCGCACGTCTGCCTCAGACAGCCTGACAGCTACAAAATGTTGCAAGAAAGTCAGTTGTTTTTGCAGGATGTGGTCAAGAGCTTGAATGGGCATAATGTCGCGTTCACAATTTTCGGCGGCGACAATGTCGAAAGCCCTGGAAAAGACGATACTAATTGGCAACTTTTTCTCGACGTTGCCCAAGGTCTCACGGCACCATGGAATTTTGTGCTGGGTGAGTCGGATGTTTCGGGCCTTTCACCTGTCAATAAAATGCGCACTTTCGGTCCTGACTGGAAAGGCAAGGGCATTGAAACTAATCAGTCTTACTGGTCGCAAGATCCTGTAGATGGAGTGCATATCATTGGATTGGATACATCGAGAACCAATTCGAATACCGGTGATTTAGGAAAAGCTCAACTCGACTGGTTGAAAGAAGATTTAAAAATGCACCAGCGGCGGTTCACGATCGCCTTCTCTCACCATCCATTGTTGCCACCTTCACCCTATGATGGTGGACCACCCTGGGACGATTACATTGTGCCTAACGGCGACAGTGCTCGCGAAATTTTTGGTTCTTCAAAGTACGTAAGACTGGTAATCAGCGGACATGTCCATGTCAGTAAAGTTCAACAAGAGAGAGATATTTGGTATGTCTCTTGCCCGAGCCTTGCTGTCTATCCTTGCGCGTACAGACTATTTCGGGTCACGCCTGAAGCAATCACAATTGAAACCTATCAAGTCTCATTCCCTGCACTTGTGAAGAAAGCCAGGCTGGCTCTAGCAACCAGCGCCATGGCCTACAAATATTCAAGCAGTAGACCTGCGTCTTTTGCAGACTTGGCAGACGGTTCGCGCCTTGATTCTGAAGTTTCACTTCCACTAGTTGCAGGCAAACCAATACAACCGATTGCCAAGAAAAAACCTGTAAAAGGCAAAAAAGAAGAACCAAAGAAAGAAAAGTCCAAGAAGGAAAAACCAAAAGAAAAAT
>JACMKL010000008.1 GCA_014380105.1 Candidatus Melainabacteria bacterium | reverse complement strand
TCTGCCATAAACTAGCTACTAATTACTAAAGCCACTAATCACTAACCGCAAAGACTTCGCTATAGTTTGAGCAATCCCCGTTCAACGTGTCGTCATGTTAACGACTTCTCAACCGCCTGTTCTTGCGCCTGGTCTGCTGCGAGTGCACCACATTGCCTTCAATGTCAAAGATATTGAGGCTTCCCGCTACTTTTATGGGGTCTTTCTAGGTTTGACTGCATTGACGGGGGATGCCGTGCCAAGCACACTGAAGGCACTGGTTGCTGAGGGCAAGGTTGCCAACTTTGTTACACCTGACGGTACGGTAATCGATTTATTTTGGGAACCAGAATTAGCGCCGCCAAACTCAGATCCGCGTCAGCAGTTCACTCGTGCCAATCACCTGGCGTTTGATGTTGCGCCTGAGGCATTTGATCAAGTGGTAGAGGTGCTGCAACACAGCCAGGTGCTGATTGATCACGGTCCAGTCACGCGTCCAACCGGACGTGGTATTTATTTTTACGATCCAGATGGTTTCTTGCTAGAGATTCGCTGTGATCCATGAATCGTAGTTGTTTATAGTCTCGATCGCACAAATTTATCCAACCGCTCCATGCCCCGCTTGATGGTGTCCATATCAGTGGCGTAAGAGAGCCGAATATAATCGTCCGCGCCGAACGCGATGCCAGGAATGAGGGCAACCTGCTGTTCTTCTAAGAGCGCATCGCAAAATGACAGCGAGGTCATGCCAGTTTTGGCAATGCTTGGAAACAGGTAAAACGCACCATCCGGTTTGGCACAACTCAAGCCAGGAATGGCGTTGATGAGATCGAACATGGCCTGACGGCGTTCGGCAAAGGCGACTCGCATGGTCTCGACACAGGTTTGGGAACTCTCAAGTGCCGTGATCGCGCCCCATTGAGCGAACGTGCAGACGTTAGATGTGCTATGTCCTTGAATCAGTGTCGCTGCTCGAATAATCTCGACCGGACCTGCCAACCAGCCCACTCGCCAGCCCGTCATCGAATAGGCTTTGGCAAAACCACTGCTGACCAACGTGCGATCGTAGATTTCTGGACTGAGCGAACCAATGCTTACGTGCTTAGTGTCGTCATAGACCAGCTTTTCGTAGATTTCGTCTGAGACAACAAGCAGATCGTTTTTGACGACAACTTCAGCCAACGCTGCCAATTCTGCTGGCGTGTAAACCATGCCAGTGGGGTTGGAGGGTGAATTGATAATAAAAAGTTTCGTCTTAGGTGTAATCGCCTGCTGGAGTTGGGCTGGCGTAAGCTTAAACTGGCTTTTTTCATCAGTCGGAAGAATGACAGGAATGCCACCAGCCAGTTTCACCATTTCGGGATAGCTCACCCAATAGGGCGAAGGCATAATCACCTCATCGCCCGCATCAATCATTGCCAGCATCAAACCAAATAGTGAATGCTTGCCGCCATTAGTGACAATGACATTCTCCGCACCGTAACAAAGCCCGTTATCCTTCTGTAATTTTTGGGCGATCGCCTCTCTCAATCTCGGTTCACCCGCTGCTGGACCATAGCGAGTCTTGCCCTCATCCAGCGCTTGCTTTGCCGCTGCCAGGATATGATCCGGTGTTGCAAAATCGGGTTCCCCAGCGCTAAAACTGCAAATGTCTACTCCATCTGCTTTCAATGCTTTCGCCTTCGCATCGATCACGAGGGTCAATGAAGGAGTAACCTGCTCAACTCGCTTTGCCAACTTCATGCTACTTTCAGAGCCTTTGTTGCCGTATGTTTCTACTGTAATTACGTTCAG
>JACMKL010000099.1 GCA_014380105.1 Candidatus Melainabacteria bacterium | reverse complement strand
TTAATGGTTAGTTGTTGGTTGATAGTTGATAGTGGTTAGTTGATAGTTGATAGTGGTTAGTAGTTGTACTAACTACTAACCACTAACTCCGCTCCTGCCAACAATTAACCAAAAACTAATTTTGGTAAGGTGTCGTACCAAACTTCTTGGGGAAAGGGAAAATCTGGATAGCCGACTCGCAACAAGCATAATCCTTGGGGGGGTGCGGCATATTTGACTTTTTCCCGGTGTTGATCTGTCCAGATTTCTGTAAAGTTAGAAAGCGATCGCTCTTGTGAAGCGACTTCTACCAGCATTCCTACCAACAGCCGCACCATGCCGTACAAAAACCCGCTAGCCTGAATCTCAATTTGTATGAGAGAACCACGCCGTATACATTCAGCAACCTGCACCTCTACCCATGAGTGGGCACGGCTAGAACCAGCTCGATGAAAGGCAGCTAAGTGATGTCGCCCTAGCATCGGCTGCAATGCCGCCTGGATCAGCGACTCGTCTAACGAGGCCCTGTAATAATGCCAGCTAAACGGTCGCACAAACAAATTGGGACAAGGGTCAGTGTAGAGAGTGTAGCGATAGCGCCGCCAGGATGCAGAAAAGCGAGCATGCCAAGTCTGCTCAACCGACGCCGACGCTCGAATTAAAACATCTCCTGGCAACCGGGTGTTGAGGATGTCTCGCCAACGATGAGGCGGTATAACAGTAATCGCATCAAAATGCGCAACCTGAGCCGCAGCATGAACGCCAGAATCTGTACGACCTGCCCCATGCAGCGTAACTGGACACTGCAGTACAGAGGCGATCGCCCGTTCAATCTCTTCCTGTACAGTACGATGCTGAGGCTGACGCTGCCAACCATGAAAATGAGTGCCCAGGTATTGGATCACCAGGGCAACTCGTTGCAGTTCTGTAGATGCTGGCGCTCCAGCATTAGACAGAGCAGCAAATTTTGGCAGCGTTGAAGTCATGGAAATAGCAGTAGGCCATCGATAGCTCATTCAGCTCAACAACGTAAGCTCGGTCATTCAATCAGCGAGAGAGAAAAGGAGAAGTGCAGAACCAACGCTAAATGGTCTTACGAATCGCCTGAGTCGCTACCCGTTTAAAGAAACAGCGAGCGCTACGTTGGGTGAAGTTTAGGTCAACTCGATAATTGCCATGTCGGCGTTATCGCCCCGACGGCTAATGGTACGGAGAATCCGAGTGTAACCACCGTTGCGGCTACCGTAACGTTCGGTCGCCTGCTCAAACAGCGCGTGAACAAGCTGCTTGTCATACATATAGCCCATTGCTTCACGCCGAGCAGTGAGCGAACCATCCTTTGCCAAAGTGATCATGTGCTCTGCTTCAGAACGAACTGCCTTGGCTCGCACTTTAGTCGTTGTGATGCGACCATAGCGAATCAGTTCAGTCGTTAAAGCTCTGAGAAGAGCACGGCGCTGGTCGGCAGGCTTGCCAAGTTTTGGAACACGACAACGGTGGCGCATAACAGTATCTCAATAACAGTAAACAAGCAAACGAAACGTGAATAGGGAGTAGGTGGAACAGCACAAGGAATCGAAGCAGTTAACTTCGTTCGCCTAACTGGATAAACTCAATCAACTAGTTTTGGCTGACTTTTCTTGAGGCAGAGTAATGCCCATCCGAGCCTGTAGCGCATCAATCACTTCGTATGCTGATTTTGCACCGAAGTTCTTAATTTCTAATAAGTCTTCCTGCGAATAATCAAGCAGATCAGAAACTGTATTGATTTGTGCCCGCTTCAGACAGTTGTAAGCGCGTACCGACAAATTGAGTTCCTCGATAGGAATCTGATTGTGTGGATCTTCTTCTTCTGAGAAGATACTCTTCATCTCCTCAATCGTGATGTCCTTAAGCGGCATGAACAGATCTACCAATATATTGGCGGCCTGACTGAGCGCATCTTGAGGCGTCAGGCTCCCGTTCGTCCAGACCTCCATAATCAGACGGTCTTTTTCGATAGAGCCACCAATGCGGGCATCTTCGACGGTGTAATTCACCTTGCGCACAGGCATGAAGATGGCATCAATTTGCAAGAAGTCTAAGGTTGAAGCGTCTTCTCGACCTCGGTCGATAGCGCGATAGCCTACTCCTTTTTCAATGCGAAACTCCATTTCTAGCGTATGTCCAGCCGCGACGGTCGCGACATGCTGATCTTCGTCGATGACCTCTACGTCTGTAGGCAACTCAAAGTGTCCTGCAGTTACCTTCGTCGGCCCTTCTACCCGGAAACGGCCGATTTGGGTTTGGGCAGAGTAGCTTTTGAGTACTACTTCCTTCATGTTCAGGATGATGTCGAGTGCATCCTCCTTGACGCCCGGAACCGTCATAAACTCGTGGGTTACTCCGGCGATGCGAACTGCTGTTACTGCTGCACCTTCCAGGTTGGACAATAGGACGCGTCGCAGTGCGTTTCCAACTGTGGTACCTTGTCCCCGCTCCAAGGGTTCCAGCACAAACTTGCTGTATAGGCTCTGATTTTCGCCGATGTCTGACTCTACGCACTCAACTTTGAACTGTGCCATGTACCAACCTCCCTTCTCCTTAGTCTCGGAAGGTGTTTACCTTCCGCTAAATTTCTAAGCTACTTTCTGCTGCAGACCGTTTTGAACAAACCTAATAGCAGCATTAGCTTGCGCCGTTCCATTACCGCTACACATTTTGGTAGGATGATCGCTCAATCTGGCCAATTGGCGATCGCCTCATCTGTGACTCCAAGCACGTTTCGTACAAGAAAACCTTGCGTGGGAGAGGTAGTCTACACCCGCCGCCGCTTGGGTGGACGACAGCCATTGTGAGGAATTGGAGTTACATCACGGATCAGGGTAATTTCCAAGCCTGCACCTTGTAAGGCACGGATGGCAGTTTCCCGCCCTGAGCCAGGGCCACTCACCATCACTTCAAGCTGACGCATTCCTTGATCCATTGCTCGACGGGCTGCATTCTCTGCCGCCGTCTGCGCCGCAAAAGGAGTTCCTTTCTTAGCTCCCTTAAAACCGCTGGAACCGGCCGACGCCCAAGAAATGGCTTCGCCACCTCCATCGGTAATGGTGATGATCGTATTGTTGAAGGTCGATTGGATATGTGCTACGCCACTAGGCACATTCTTCTTCTGCTTCTTTGCCCCAGTTCGCTTTGTCGGTTGTCGCGCCATGTCTAGTGTTTCTCAATTAACTGAACGTTAGATGTGATGAATGTGAAATCTATGAGTGCCCGGCAGATAGGGGCAGAAGCGAAAAAGTTTCATCTAAGTTTGCCGCCTTTACTAAGGCAACCGTGAAAGATGATTGCTCGATGGCAGCCCGGAACGCTAAGCCGCTATTAGCTCGGAGGAAGAACCCAGCATCAGCTGGCGATCGCCCAGATTACTTCTTACCAGGTGCCTTCTTCTTACCAGCAACCGTCCGACGACCACCTCGACGAGTGCGGGCGTTAGTGCGGGTGCGCTGACCTCTAACTGGCAATCCCAGTCGGTGCCGCCGTCCCCGGTAGGTACCAATGTCCATCAATCGCTTGATGTTCATTGCTTCAAGGCGTCTTAGGTCACCCTCGACTTCTGCGCCAGACTCTACGGCTTCACGCAATGCCGTGACATCGGCATCTGACAAATCTTTTACACGGATATCTGGATTGACACCAGAAACTGTGATGATTTTCTTGGCTCGCGTGGGTCCAATTCCATAAATATAAGTCAGACCAATTTCGACACGTTTATCACGTGGAAGGTCAACTCCGGCAATTCGTGCCACGTTTCACTCTCCCAATACTGCTTCCCAATTTAACTCTCAAAACAAGCCACCTTCGTAGGTACTTACAGAACGACGGCGATCGCCTAACCCTGACGCTGCTTATGCTTCGGGTTCGCGCAAATCACCATAACCCGACCACGCCGCCGAATGACGCGGCATTTCTCACAGATCTTTTTGACGGATGCCCGGACTTTCATTGTCCAATAACTCTATTACTGACTACAAACCCAACATTATATCGACTTATTGCGCTAGTTGTCAAATTAAATTTATAATAGCGTCTTAAAAATTATCTTTGATAACGTCCTCAGTTCTCACGAAGAATCTACTTCTTGTTGCGCAAGCGGTAGGTAATTCGACCTTTGGTCAGGTCATAGGGCGTTAATTCAACCTTGACGCGATCGCCCGGCAGAATTTTGATATAGTTTCGACGGATTTTGCCTGAGATGTGGGCTAACACATTAAATCCATTATCTAGATCCACTCGGAACATAGCATTTGGCAAAGACTCTGCTACAGTTCCTTCCATCTCAATCAAGTCTTGCTTAGACAATGTGGAATGCCTCCTTAAGGCGATGAGTACAGACTACAGAAACGATAAAAACGGATATAAAATTCGGGATTAGAGCTTTAACACTTCATCGTGCGATTTGGGTGACGAACCCTCTAAGCCTCGCATGAGGCACCCTGCATTTTTTGAACTACACGATTTTTGAGCTACAGAGAATTGTAATGCTCAACACCAAGCGGCTTCTCAGTCTAACAAATATGTTTGAATTCGAGGTTGTCGATGGCTAACTGCCTAATCGTAGGTGTCACAACTAAAGGAGCGCGTTGTCAAATCAAACAGTAACAAATCAAAGGCTACCTGAAATCAAGGCCGCATCACCTGCCGAATCTCAGCCATTACAGCTTCAATAGGTTGATTACCATCAACAGAAACTAAATGCTGGCGATCGCTGTAGAAATCAATCAGGGGAGCAGTCTGCTTTCGATAAACTGCCAAGCGGTTACGAATTACTTCTTCGCTATCATCTTTGCGCCCACGCCCTAATAGGCGACCTACTAGAATGTCGTCGGGTACATCTAAATTAACTGCCCGGTCATAGACTT
>JACMKL010000098.1 GCA_014380105.1 Candidatus Melainabacteria bacterium | reverse complement strand
GTCGAAAGAATGCTTCGTCCAACTCTAATTGTCGCTGGAATGATGGGTGGCCGCGAAGATTCGCTTGGCAACATCCAGTCCTGGTTGAGCCCGTCTTCAATCGCTATTGTTGCTGGCCTTGATACAGAAATTCAAAACCTCGCCAAGGTTTTCAAGTGTGTAGTGCCTAGCTTCTCGCGAGCTCTGCGAGAGTTTGCACTCAATCAACCTGTTGCGTCAAAAGGCGCTCGTACTGACCTTGAATCACTGTTGAATTCGCTTGGGCAAAGCTTATTTGATACCGCCGATGGAGTGCCAATTGCCACCGTCAGTCAGTACGTCAAACGCGATATCGTCGAAACATTGATGCTCATTGCCGATTTTGCTCGCCTATCACGTTGTCAAATGCCGATTTTGCAGAGCGTCATTCAGCTCGGACAAGTTATTCTCAAAGAAGATTTCTCCAAACAGGGACGTAGTCTCGAGGATTTGGGACTGGTCGGATTTGATGTCGAAGAGATTATCGAGTTATTCAACGCCTGAAGAGTCAGTACATCACTGCGTGAGTGAGGCCATACCCGTCACATTTTGCGCTAGTTAGCTCGCGCTTTGATTTTCTTTCGTTGAAACAGCCTTGTGTGGCGCTTTCCCCTTGAGAGCGCCATTTTTTGCGTCGAAACTTTGGTTTTCAAGGTGATTGCTTGCGCGTAGTAAAAGCTAATAGCTTAGTGATGTTTTGCTGCCAATAGTTTTCTCAGGAGTTTTTTAAATTTAGATCCCCGATATAAGTCCCCTGTTTCACTGACGGGTAAAAGACATGGTCCTAACGGACTGCGGTGTGCTCTAGGTTTTAACTCCATGCTCTGGAAGCAAAATTCCCACTAATTCTGGCATTTGTTTTGCATCGGAGAAGCTTTGCTTTCTGGTCAGAACTCCCCATGCGTTGTCTGCGCCGACCAATTCTGGTTCGTGTCAGACATCGCACTTTAGCCACAAAAATAATGCCGACCAAAGGTCGAGCAAGGATTACCCATATGGTCAAATTCAGCAATCTGAATGTGCTTGAGGGTCTTGGTTACAGTCGTGTCTGCGAGATTTCCGACGAGGAAATTTGGGAGCACCTTGTGACACCAATGACTCAAGCCATCCTCGGGAGGATATTGCGAAAGGATCCGCCCAAATTGATGGAGACCGTTGCTGGTAGGTTTCCTGGAGATGAAGTGACGAACCTGAACAACCACAGTCTTTACGGTGGTCAACCTGGTTATGTTCGCTTCCCCTATCTGTACTCATTCTGGAAAACCAGAAATGGTGCTGTCGTGTTCAAACGCGATCGCCTCAAATTCGAGGTTTTCTGCTGGTTCGGCGATGTCGACAAGAATCGCGGTGAGCTGATTTTCAAAGCGGGTTTGCGTGATCGTCGCTTCGACGGCACCATCCAAGCCAATGACTGCGCGCTTCTCGATTTCCCTTACGATGACCCTGTCCTGAGTCGCCCGATTAAAGCCGGTTTGAAATCGGTTGAACTCTCGGTTTACGGCTTCATGCCAGGCTCTCGTGTTTCGGAAGGAGATGGCGATCAGGAATTCGAAAGCTTCATTCAGCAGCCATTCCAGTTTCTCGACCGCCCCGAAAAATTCATGACGCTGTTCAACCGCGCATGGAAAGGTCGTCGAGCTCCAGGTCAGTACGCTAAACCGATTGCCGACGTCAGCGACGTCGTTCTGGCGGGCTTCGAAAAATTGGCTGCGGATTATGGTTTCGATATTCTCGAAGCTGCCCCCAGCCACTATCACGTTGCGAAATGGGTGCTCGACAATGAGTACCAGTTTGCATACGAAGAAGACCGCACCACATTCGGTGCTTTCCACAACGGGCTCGAAAAGATTCGAAGCACAGGCACACCACTGACGCGCCAGCAACAGTCGTGGGTTTGTGTCCTTCAGAGCCTCAAGCCGGTCGAATTGACTCCGTCAGAGCTCAGGCTCGCCGGACCAATTTGGCCGCAAGACAATATCAGCAAGCGCTGCCTCTGGCTGTACAAGCCACTTACGGAAGCAGCCAAAAAGCTGAAGGCTTTGTAGCCAAAACTATTACTTCCCCATCGCACAGAGATGCGCGTGGATTCTTCCACCATGCATCGACTCCGCACGGAGGACGCCTTCTGGTCTCCCCCGTGCGGAAAAAAACTACTGGAGACAACCCAATGACCAACGCATTTCCTTCTGTTAACTATACTGAGATGCTTGGCATTACACCGATCTCTCTCGTGCCTGACAAACAAATCTGGGAGCATTTAGTTACTCCTCAGGTCAAAGCTTTCCTTGGAGAAGTCCAGGGCGAGCCAGTTGTGCAGGTGCAGGATACGGTGTCTGGTGAGTTTCCCGGCGATGAGGTCACTAACCTGAACGGACACCTCCTGTACGGCAAGCCTGGATACGTCCGCTTCCCGTACATTCAGACTGTTTACCGTACCAAGTACGGGTGCTTGATCATCAAGCGCGACGGTCTGAAGTTCAAAGTGACTGCTTGGGTAGGCAAGCGCGGACGCCAGGAGCTCATCTTCCGAGCATCCCTGCGTGACCGGCGTTTTGATGGATCGAAGCGAGCGGACGATTGTTCGCTCATTGACTTCACTTACGCCGACAACATCAACGCGCCCCTCTCGAAGGATGGAAAACCACTCGACGCAAAATCCGTCGAGCTGTCGATCTACGCCTTCATGCCTGGATCAAAAATTGCCGCTGCCTGTGGCGAACCGGAGTTCGAAGAGTTCGTCCGGAGCCCGTTTTCTTTCGTCAACCGTCCGAAGGTGTTCTTGAAGCACTTCCGGCGAGCGTGGAAAACTGAGCGTGCACCTGGTCAGGTTGCCAACCCAATCCCCGACGTGTCCGGTCTGGTCTTGCCTGCGTTCGAGAAATTTGCAATCGACG
>JACMKL010000097.1 GCA_014380105.1 Candidatus Melainabacteria bacterium | reverse complement strand
CCGAGATGCCCCACGCCAGGCTGTTCGAGTCGCCGGTATAAGTGGTAAGCCCGGTCACGCCATGCTCAACAAAATCAGTCAGACCACCAGTATCGGATGTGACAACCGGCACACCGGCAGCCATACCCTCCAGTGCGACAATGCCGAAAGGCTCATAGAGACTTGGAATGCAAACAACATTTGAAATTTTGAAGAATTTCTTGAGCGAATCATCATCGACATAGCCAAGGAATTTGACGTAATAATCGATGCCCAAACTGCGCGCTTGCTCTTTCAAATTGTCCATAAAATAGCCGGTGCCGACAATCAAGAAGCGAGCACCAGGACAGGACGAAAGCACTTTCGGTGCAGCATCAAGGAGAATTTGCACACCCTTCTCATTGACCAGGCGACCAACGTACAAAATAATTTGATCATTGGGTCCAGCATACTGACTGCGCATCGGATTCGGATCGAATTCAAAATCAAATACATCAGGATCGGTGCCATTAGGAATGACCACAATTTTGTCTTTTGGCATGCCGAACAAACGCTGCAACTCAGCGTGCATGCTGTGACTGTTAACAATCACTTCCCATGATTCAAAAGTAAGACGCCACTCCATCTGGTGAATGTAGCGATTGAGGTCATTGTGAATACCGTGCATGCGCCCGGCTTCTGTGGCGTGAATAGTCGATACCAAGGGAATGCCGCAGCCACTTTTAAACGTCCAGGCAGCGTCCGTCACCATCCAATCATGCGCGTGCACAATTGAAAACGGATGCTTGCGGTGCAACTGAATAGCGTGCTGCAAGAGTCCGAAATTCAGTTGGTCAACCCACGTTATAAAATCCGGAGTGATATCGGTGCGATTCTTGACGCGGTGCACATGCACACCATTAACAAGTTCATGCTCTAACGTGCCCGGATGGTCTGCCGTGACAACATGCACTTCCCATCCGTAAATTACTAATTGCCTGGAGAGTGCTTCAACCACACGCGCCAAACCGCCGATTACGCGCGGTGGATATTCCCAGCAAAGCATGAGCAAACGTTTTTCTGACATTGATTCAATCCGTTTAGTTAGTTACCAGTTCCGCTATTTACACTTTGCCCCGCGGGCGGGTCAAATCGTCGTGCCTCACTTGCGGGGGGCCGAGTCATCAGAGTCATTATCGCGCCTTCGGGGGTAGTTTTTCCTGAGAGCATCGAGCCAACCGCTAAAGCGATGGGAAGTTCGAGATTGAGACGCTTTGCAAGTTCACAAACTGCAAAGGTTGTCTTCACCCCTTCTGCGACCACACCCAATTCGTCTTCCGCTTGTTGAGCGGTGACGCCGGAGGCGAGCGCCTGACCCATCCGATAATTTCTGGAAGTGAAAGACGCGCAGGTGGCGAAAAGATCGCCCATACCGGCTAAGCCCGCCATCGTCGAGCTTCTTCCGCCCATCGCTTCGGCCAGGCGCGTCATCTCCGCCAGTCCGCGCGTGAGAAGCGCCGCTTTGGCGTTTGCCCCCAGGCTCAAACCGTCGGAGACACCGGCGGCAATCGCAATAATATTTTTGACCGCGCCGCCCAGCTCTGTGCCCACGATGTCAGTATTTGTGTAAACGCGGAATTTATTCGTCCGCAATATCGACTGCACCGATGAGGCGACCGCCTCCGAGCGTGAAGAAATGACTGTGGCTGCCGGTTTGCCTTCCAAAATTTCGTCGGCAAGGTTGGGTCCCGAGAGAGTGCAAATGCTGACATCGTCGATGCATTCCGCAATCACTTCGGACATCCTCTTTAATGTAGTTAGTTCGAGCCCTTTGACGGCACTGACAACTAGCGCCGGTTCGCGGCGGCTATCCTTCTCTTCAAGCAATGCTCGGGCAAGATGGGTAGCGAGCTCGCGCATGGTTTGAGATGTCGAGCAGAGCAGAAGCAGGCGGTCTCCGCGGACGGCCTCATTGATGTCACTGGTTACTTTGACCAGTTCAGGTAAAACGACATGGACGGGCGAAACAACCGCGCGGGAGACGGTCAGCTTCTCAGCTTTTGCTTGCTCTCGCGTGTACAGGCAGACTTCGTTGCCGGCATTGCCGAGAAGCCATGCCAGGGTCATTCCCCAGCTGCCGGCGCCAAACACCGATATTTTTGCCTTATCCGTCGACACGTTGTCAGCCACCACCAGAATCGATGAGAACAGTCCGTCGCTACGCGAACGGAACATCTATTTTACGCTGTTCACTGACTGGTTGTGTACTGTTCTGATTGAGCGGAAATTGCACAATTTCGTCCGGAATCTTTTGCAGCCTTGAGTGCTTTGTACGCATCACCGAGCCACGACTCGAGAGTCATTTCTTTGGGGTCAAGCATGCAAACGCCAGCGCTAAGTGTGGCATAAAAGCCAACGTGACTCGGCGTGGAGTGACTAATGCCCTGGAAATCTGCAATCAGTCTGGTCGCGAGCGTAAGTGCTTCTGTTTCTTCAAGACCTTCGGCGATGACCGCAAGTTCGTCTCCGCCGATCCGTCCAAGAATGTCTGACTGTCTCACTCTTCTACGCAACAATAATGATAGTGCCTGCAAAACTCTGTCGCCGCCAGGATATCCATGGCGTTCGTTAATAGACCGGAAATAGTCTACATCGACCACAATCAGTGCCGTATGCTCACTGCGTCTTTTTCGCTCAGCAATCACTCGTTGAGCCTGATCCATGAATGCGCTGTGATTGAGCATGCTCGTCAATCCATCGCGATGCAATAGCGTTTTTAAAAACCTCGATCGTTCTATTCTGGATGAAACAGCTGACAATAAAAGCGCGGGCGGGACAGGCTTCACAAGGTGATCGTCACCACCTGCACGTGCTGATTCTATGCGTGCTTCTAAGTGCCCTTGCGTGGTCAAAAACAAAACTGGCAAAGTCGCATAACGTTCGTCTTGTCTGATGAAACGCGCTAATTCATAGCCGGTGACACCAGGCAACATCGCATCAAGTAAAACTAGATCTGGCTGAAACTGTGAAAGCGCCGACTCGAAATGTTTTGGGTCAGTAACAGTGCGAACCTGATATCCAGCTGATTCCAGAAAAGCGCGAATGAAAGCCGCTTGATCTGGATCATCTTCCACAGAGAGAATTTTGATGATTTCCTTTTTGCGTTTATCGAGCAAATATCTCAATCTGCGCAACATCGCTTTGGTATCAATCGGTTTTTCAAAGTGTGCGTCGGCACCACAGTGAATCGATCGCACTTTGTCCAAAAATCCCGTGCGCTTCGACAAGATAATGATGGCAGGTTCATCTCCGCCAGGCATCGCTCGTATCTGTTCGACCATTTCATAACAGTCGCCATCAGGTAATGGAATTTCAATAATTATGCCGACCGGCATTTCTGCCACTATTTCTTTGAGCGCAGCAGTCATCGAACGCGCGGTTCTGATCGGATGTCCTTGCTCTTCAACAAGACGTCCCATCGCAGTGAGATCTGTTTGATCCTCACCGACAACCAGAATGTCATTTTCGGTGCGAGCTTGTTGTGCTTCTGCAATTTCAATAGTCGTGGTTGGTGGTGGCGCATCGTCTTCCGAGAATTGAAAAGACAATTCGTGCAACAGGGCTTTTATGCGATCAACATCCGCTTGCGGAAGCGTCCCACGGATAACTTGCTCACAGTGAGACTCACCTTCAGAGCCGAGCATCGACACAGCCGGATAACCGTACATGGTGCCAGAGCCCGCGAGCCAATGAAAATGACGAGCGAGATCTTTCACTGTTTCAGTATCGGCTGGCTTCTCCGTGAGAATTGCCACCATCTCTACAATTTTGCCAAGCCTTTCGGTAGAGCGACGAACGTACTGCTCTTTTAGTTCTCCGAAAGTCTCGTTCCACCCTTGCATACTGCCAGTTATCTCCCCAAGAGTGCCTTAACCTGTGAT
>JACMKL010000096.1 GCA_014380105.1 Candidatus Melainabacteria bacterium | reverse complement strand
TTCAGACAAACGCCACATTGTTGACCCCTGAATGGCTAGATTTGCTCAACGAACTCGAAATTAGTTTTGGTATCAGTCTTGATGGCACACCAGAAGTTAATGACGCAAACAGAGTAGACCATCAAGGAAACGGCTCATACACAAGAGTGGCTGCAGCACTGGATTTGATAAATTCAGACGAAGTTTATTCGAAAAATATGAATGGAATTCTGACTGTCATCAATGTCACGTCTGATCCTTTAGAGCAATACAATCATTTCAAAAGTCTCGGTATCCGAACTATTGATTTACGTTTACCAGATGCTACTCACGATATTCCACCGCCCGGATATGATCGTGAAAGAACAACCACTCCTTATGCGGATTGGCTGATACCAATTTTCGATCAATGGTTCGCTGATGCAAATACTGGTTTTACCATTCGCCTATTCTCAAATATCATTGGACTTATTTTCGGTTCAGAAATTTCGACCGTTGATATTGGTGCTCGCAGTGCGAACTTTGCTGTTATCGAGACAAATGGCAGCATCGAGCCGACAGGAGCGCTAAAGGCTTGCTACGAAGGCATCACTAAAGTTGGTCTCAATGTACTGACCAACGAAATCGATGAGTTTTACGATATTCCTGTCGTTGCATTATTTGCCACCGCAGTTGATGCACTTCCGGAAGCTTGTAAAATCTGTCCGATTGTGAGTGTTTGCGGTGGTGGAAAACCACCACATCGTTATAGCTCCGAAAATGGCTTCAACAATCCTTCCGTGTACTGCAAAGACTTGATGAAACTAATCGCGCATGTTCAGGAAAAAACTATTGCCACCCTGCCAGCAGCGATGCGCTTAGATATGGGTCTGGCACCACTTTCGGTATTAGTTGCTGACTGATGCGGCAATTAAATTTTTTCGCGATTGCTCTCATTTCCGTTTTGATTTTCGTGCCTTCGTCATTCGCGAAAGAATCTACTGCAAAGTCTGCACCACTTTCTAATGGCTTGTATTTAGTTCTTCGGTCGAGTGCTGATGCTAAATCCTTGCAGCCGCTGCAGCAGGAAGAAATAGAGCGTGCGCAAGACTTTCACCTGCTCGAGCCAGAAGAGCGAGAACCGACAGTCCATCATGTTTTACAAATGCAGCCTTTTATTCCGTTTGATTTGGATGCCCCTCCCAAAGAAGATACCGAAACAGGGACAAACAAACCGAGACTACAACTGAAGCTTAAAGAAAGTCAGATTGGACCTCTGGAGACCTTTACCAGAGAGCATTTAGGTAAAACGGTCGCAATTGTAATCGGCAACGAAATAGTCACGACTCACATGGTCAAAAGTGCTATTCAGGGTGGTCACATCCAAATTGTCCGGTGCACGAAACATGGCTGCGAGACACTATTCACAAGACTTTTGAATGATAGCTCCTCAAAATGAATGGTTTTTCCAAGCAACTAAAATTGCCTGAACCCATAACCACACGAATTCTTCACATTCCTGTGCTTAAATAAAAGATGAGGGGGCTAACTCATGAACGAAGGTTCAGTAGCTAGTTTGAGCACATGCAAGAATGGAACTACAACTCCAACCGGACAGCTGGACAATTTCTACATGACGATCACGCGATCGACTTCGACAAACCGGAAGATCCCGTAGCATTCGCTAGGTCGTTTGCTCATGCTGTTTTTGACAGTGAAACACCATGTCTGAAATTTCACTATGCAATTCACTTACTAAGACAAGAAATAAAACGCTCTCTGGCATTTAGTCGAGATCTGTCGGTAATGGTTGTTGCAGTCGACTCATACTCTAAAATTTGCGAAAAGCATGGAAACGAAAACGCTAAAAAGGCCTTGGCTTTCATAGGTAGTATCCTCGGCAGCTGCGTTCGACAAGATATCGACATAGTCGGAAGATATGTCAACGAACGCTTTGTCCTCATTTTGCCAGAGACTGGACCAGGCGGTGCATTGACACTTGCAGAACGAATCATAGAACGAGTGAGTAATGCCGAACTGAATTGGGCATTACACCGGATGAATTTTTCTGTCAGCATTGGTATTGCATACAGACTCTCACAAGTAAACGCGGCTGAAAATTTGATTTTACAAGCAGATATGGCGTGTGAATCGGTCGAAAAATGTGGCGGTAATCGGGCGGCTACGTCCAACTGAAAGGCGTCATATTCTCAAACCTTGAAAACCAATTCCGTAAATTCGTGTCCAGCGAACTCTGATAGTATGGCTGTTAACAGTCTGATACTGTTGCAATTTTTGCTTTCAGAGTTGAAAGGTGCGGCTAAGTGGAAATCCCTGTCAGAGTCAAGCGCCTTCCGCATTGTCCCGGCTTACCAAGTTATGCGACGCTGGGATCTGCTGGCATGGATCTGCGTGCGGCAATTGACGCGCCCATCAACATGCGAGCCGGGCAAAGATGGGCAATTCCGACAGGTCTGATGATTCAAATACCGGTTGGCTATGAAGGACAAATTCGCGCGCGCTCTGGACTTGCTACAAAATCCGGTATCGGATTGGCAAATGGTATCGGTACAATTGATTGTGATTTCAGAGACGAAATAATCGTGCTTCTGATAAATTTTGGCAACGTCGAATACACAATCATGCCGGCCGCTCGAATCGCGCAGCTGATCGTGGCACCATGCTTGCGAGCCCGCTGGGTTGAAGTCGAAGATTTCGGCACACCAATCTTTGAAATCTAACTCTTCATTTTTTTGAAGCGAGATTCAGCGTACCGCGTTACTGGAGCAAATAAAGCGTGCTTTCAAGGAGGTAACGATGCCATTTATTGGGCTTTTAGCCTGGCGAAGGTTGTTTACATTTAAGCTCAACACAAATTTTATATAAGGACTGGAACCAAGCGATTTCTCGGATCGTCGCAGCATCAGAAGTCATTCAGGAGATGCATCGATGGAATATCGAGACGACGTAAAAGCGGTAGTTTTGGCTGCAGGTGTAGGTTCGCGCCTGGACCCGTTAACAAGTCAAATTCCAAAGCCACTTGTGCCGATCGCCAATATACCCGTCATGGAACATCTGATTAGATTGCTCGCCAGGCACAACATCAGAGACGTGCACGCCAATCTTCATTACATGCCAGAGAAAATCACCAAATACTTTGGCAACGGGTCCGATTGGGACGTCGACCTGAATTTCATGCACGAAGTAAGATTATCTGGAGACGCAGGTGGTGTCAGAGCGCTAAAGCAGTATCTGAAAGACAGCACATTTGTTGTATTGATGGGTGACCTTCTGACAGACGCTGATTTAACTAAAATCGTCGCCGAGCACAAAGCAAAAGGAGCGTTAGCTAGTATTGCCCTCAAGCAAGTGCCGAAAGAAGAGTTAAATAGATTCGGCGTCGTAGTTACTAACGACGAAGGTTACATCACAGGCTTTCAAGAAAAACCGCAAGCAGACGAAGCACTTTCAGACAAGATCTCGACAGGCATCTATGTCTTTGAACCTGAAATTTTCAATTACATGCCTGAGCAAGGCGAACTCGGATTCGGGCGTCAAGTATTTCCAAAATTGATCGAATTAGGTTTGCCACTACTCGGAATTGAAATTGACGATTACTGGTCAGACGTCGGCACTATCCAACAATATCGAGAAGCAAACTTTGATGCAGTCAAAGGATTGATGAAAATTGATTGTGCAGGCAATCGCTCAGTCTTGCACCAGAATGGAGTAGTGACATTCGCCGAAGGCGTTGTAATCGATCCAGGTTGTTCAATTAAAGGTTCGGTAGTTTTGGGAAGAAATAGCCGGATCGGGCATGGCACAATAATCTCAGGACACGTCGTCATAGGTGAGAATTGCGTGATTGAGCCAGGCGCCTTCATCAAAGATTCCGTGATCTGGGCGAATAATCATATACAAAGTGGTGCCAACTTAGAAAATAGCGTCATCTGTTCTGACAGCGTGTGCGACCCAATTACAAAACCCGTCAACGTTAGTCGCACTGCGGAATTGGCTGCGCAAGCTGCTTAATCAGGCATTAGCGCCTGCTGAATTCAACAACATTTCAAGGCGAATCAAAAACTCTCGCTGATCGTCATGAATGATTTCTTTGGCGTTATCTAAAGATAGAAATTCAGCCTTGTCTATTTCCCACGATGCGCAAGTAGGCGTCCAATCTGCAGCAGCAAGACCGGCAAAGCAAAAAATTCGCTTGCGGCTTTTTGTGTAATCGACAAAACCAAGCTCTATCAAGTCACCGGCAATCAGGCCAGTTTCCTCAAGAGTCTCGCGCCTGGCTGCCGCTTCTAATTCTTCACCCTCGTCAGGCAGCCCCTTCGGTATTCCCCATGGTGCCTTACGATTGTAATTGCCGGACGGATGCACAAGGAGAACGAAAATTTCATTTTCCTGCTTTCGATAAAGAAGCGTGCCTGCAGAGTGCTTCAAATTATTTGGCAGCTACTTCCTGAGTCTTAACCTTTTTTCTGCCGTTTTCGAGCATCAACTTTTCGACAGCTTCAACGTCGGCGGGCTTGATGTCCCAGATTTCTTTGTCTTTCAACAAATCATAGATGGCATCGAACAGATCGAAATCGATGAATGGCGTGACGTTGCCGCTTTGATATTCGCCTTCCTTCTCACCGTACAAGCCGAGGAAAGTTTTATCGCGAAACCACATTTCTCTATTTTGTTCTTCGACAACTTTCATATGTTCTTCATTCGGATTTCTTTGCAAGAACTCAAAGAACATGCCGCTTGCGGGCATGCCGGGGAAATACCATTCGCCGCTGAATACTTGAATCAAATCATCAGCGTCGTCTTTCAAAATTGGAGTGATAAAGTTTACGCCGCGTTCGATTGAATGTTTGTGAAACGCCAACAAGTCTGGTGTGCGCAGAGCAATGTGTTGCCAATGCGATGCAGCCATGTGATTGTCTAGCATCTCGCGAACGTGCGAGCGCTGTTTTTCGGGTTCGCTTGGCTGAACAACCGCGATAATCGTTTTGTTTAAATTGGGATCTTCGCTTGCGCCTTCGCCGATGCAGACTGCGAAAGTCAAAGATTTCTCGCCTTCGCCTTTGATCCACTCTTTGCGCTTCTCGTATAGCAAATCTTGACTTCCCACCCCAAAGATAATGTCAAAAATGACGTAGGCGACTTTGTACAACTTCGGTTGCAAAAGCAAGGTCATGTGGTCGACTTGAAAGTTTTGGAATGGATGTTTCATCGCTCAGCCTCTGTATATCCCGCAAAAGTTTACTGCCTGTTCAGGTTTTGTTCAACCGACCTGGACAATAATCAGAAATCCCCCCTGACTGGAGATTTAGACATGAGCTTTGGCTTCAACGGTTTCGACCAACACCAGTCCCATTCGCGCGGAGACGGCGCAGGAGACGGTTTTGGCTCAGGGAATTCGCCCGATTTCGGCGATATCGCTGGCATGTTGATGGGCAATCGCGGCATGAATCGCGGCTTCAACCAACCCGGCGAAAACGGCTGCTTGCCGCCAATGGAACTCTCCAACGGCGGAAATCCAGGTTTTGCAGGCTTCGCAAGCGACCTTGGACAATTATGGAATAACATCGTCAACAGCAACGGCAACCCTGGAAACGTTCTCGGCTCAGCCTTTCAAGCGCTAGAATCCATCACATCAAGAGCGGCAGACTCCGGAATGTTCGACCGCATCGCCTCAAACGGCTCACAATGTGCACGTCGCGCCGCTCGACCTCTGCTGGGACCTTTTATGGACCGCCGCTGAGCTAATGCAAGGGACGAAAGATTTCAATCGGTAGGTGACCTGTGTTGACAGCGTAGGTTATGTAGCAATTTGGCAAATAGCGCTTTAGCTTTTCTCGCTCAGGCGCACCAAAGCGCTCACCATCCAGTCGCAGTGCATTCAGTTTTTTCAGCGCCTGCAATTCCAGACCAACTCTGGATGTTACACTAACTCCAGTCAAATCAAGCCCCAGCAAACTTTCCTGGCATGGCAAGAGTCTCATGCTCCTGTCATTTAAGTCGCGATTTCCGCGAAGACACAGGTACTTAACGCCCTTCAGCTCTTTCATAGACGCGAGGCTGCGGTCAGATAAGTGTGTTCGAGACAGATCCAGTCTTCGCAAATTTGGCAGAAACTTTAGCTCAGTAAGACTTTGATCCGTTAGCCTGTTGAAGCCCACCTCGAGCTTCTCAAGATT
>JACMKL010000827.1 GCA_014380105.1 Candidatus Melainabacteria bacterium | reverse complement strand
CCAGCGGACAAGTCCATGTTGCAGTTGGGACTCACGCGTTGCTGGAAGATTCTGTTGAGTTTCCTAATCTCGGCTTGATTGTAATTGACGAACAACATCGCTTTGGTGTGAAACAGCGGGCCAGGCTAAAAGCAAAAAGTATGAGCCCCGAGCTTCTCACAATGACAGCCACACCCATTCCTCGCACACTGGCACTAACAATGCATGGCGATCTTGATGTGTCAGAAATTGATGAATTACCGCCCGGAAGAAAACCGGTTGATACCAAATTGCTCAGAGCGTCTGAAAAGAAACAGTGCTGGGCGATCATGAAAGAAGAAATTGCCAAAGGGCGTCAAGCTTATATTGTCTTTCCTCTTATTGAAGAATCTGAGACGCTGTCAGCGAAAGCTGCAACGCAAGAATACGAAAAACTGCGCACCACTATTTTCCCTGAGCCTGAATACAAACTGGGCTTGATGCATGGCAAATTGAAAGCTCAGGAAAAAGACGAAATCATGGACCGCTTCAGAAAGGGTGAGTTCAATATTCTTGTCTCAACGACTGTTATTGAAGTCGGCGTCGACGTGCCGAATTCAACTGTGATGATGATCGAAAATGCAGACCGCTTCGGGCTGGCACAGTTGCACCAATTGCGCGGACGGGTCGGTCGTGGCGCAGATCAATCCTATTGCTTTTTGATTGCTGATATGAAATCAGAACAGACGAGACACAGACTGGAAATCATGGCTCAAACAAATGATGGCTTCGTAGTAGCAGAGCGAGATCTTGAAATTCGCGGACCCGGCGAATTTACTGGCTTCCGTCAGAGTGGTTTGCCTGATTTGATTTTGGCTGACTTGGTCAAAGACACTCCAATTTTGGAAGATGCGCGAAATACAGCCATCGAGCTAATCAAGCGCGATCCTGAATTAGAATCTTGCCCGAGACTCAAGAAGACTATTGAGGCAAAAATGCAATCGATTGAAGGTGACCTGGTGCGCTCCGGTTAATTTCGGATCGTTTCGCCTTCAGAGACTTTGTCCATAGATGGCGCTGTCTGTGGTCCTTGTGCTTGCTTTAATTTTAAAACATTGTCCCGGGCAATTTGGGAATAGGCACCACTTGGTTCAATCGATAAATATTTTTCGTATGAACTAATCGCGTCAATTTGTTCTGATTTTGCCTGGTAGATCATGCCGAGCGCATAATAAGCATTTGCATAATTCCGATCAATTTTGATGGCGCGATTGTATTCGAGAATTGCATCATCAGCTCGATCTTGACCCATGAGAGCGACACCTAGATTGTAGTGTCCCATTGAATTTTCAGGCTGAATTTGCAGTGCCTTTACATAGGCATTTTGGGCCTCAGCATATTGTTTTTGACCAAGGAAAATATTGCCGATATTGATATTAGCTTCGACCAAATTAGGATTGAGGTCGAGTGCCTTTCTATATTGAGTTAAGGCGGCGGTCAATTCATTGTTGCGCTCAAGAGCAAGTCCCAGGTCGTTGTAAGCATCTGCCGAGCGTGGGCTGACTTGCACGATCAACTGATAAGTTTCAATTGATTGGGCGCGCTTTCCTTGTTGCTCTAAGTTTTCAGCAAGCAGTTCTAATACAGCTGCATCGTCAGGTGTCTTTTGTAGAAGCTGACGATATGTAATTTCTGCTTTGTCTGCAGCACCAGTTTGTTGGTTGAGTGACGCCAGGGCAAGAATGGTATTGCGATCGTTAGGAGTTAGATTGAGAGCTGATTCCAGAGCCGAACGCGCGCCGTTGAAATCTTTGATTTTGAGGAAAATATTTCCAAGTTCCAAAAATGCTGATGGATCGGAGCCATCGATGCTTAAGCCCTGACGATAAAATTCAGCAGCCTGACTAAGATTTCCGGCGAGTAAATAGTTTCTTCCTAGATTAATCATCGCGGTGCCATCATTAGGATTGGCTGCGATCACTGTTTTGAACTCATTTTCAGCATCGGGAAAATTGCCTTGTTTCTGGCGAATAATTCCGAGGTTGAAGTGGGCGTTGCTAAACTCAGGCTTCAATCGAATTACTTGCGTAAACGATTCGGCAGCACCATCAAGATCGCCGGTCAACTGCTGTAAGTACCCAAGACTGTAAGAGCTGTCTGCGTCTTTCGGATTGAGTCTGACTGCCTGACGATATGAATCAACAGCTTTGTCGTATTCTTTTGTTTTGGTTAGCACGTCACCAAGTTGCGCATACCAATCAGGACGGTCCGCTTTCAATTGAATGGCTTGACGCAGTTGCGATGCAGCGTCGGAAAAATTCCCTTTCATTGTCATCGTGGTGGCAAGTAAGGCGTGAACATCCGGAACACTTGGATCGATTTTTATTGCTCGTGTGAAAGCTGCGGCGGCACCATCAATATCTTTTTGAGCCAACAAACAGTTTGCATAGTTGTACTGAATTGAGAAATTGCTTGGGTCGTGCGCCAAAATGCGTTTATATTCCTGGGCAGCAACAGCGTAATTGCCTTTGTCTTGCAAGCTGGCGGCTAGCTGTGAGCGGGCACGCAGGTGGTCAGGATAATTTTCAACGACACGTTGTAATTCAACAATGGCGCTATCGAGATTGCCCTGGATGCGATGTGCGATACCGAGATTGAGATAAAACAAGGCTGTGTCTGGGCGAAGTTTGATCGCTTCGGTGTACTGCTGGATCGCTCCTTCCATGTCTCCCTGACTCTGGAGCAACGTTCCCAATGTTTCTCTTGCAAAGGCATCATAAGGTCTGAGTGCGATGGCACGGCGGTATTCCGCAACCGCGTCGTCAATGTCGCCATGTTGATGGAGAACTGCTGCCAGACTGAGGTGGATGAGAGGATCTTCTGGGCAATTGAGGGCAAGACTCTTAAATGCGCCAAGGGCACTCTCTAGGTCACCGCGCTTGAAGAATGAAACGCCTTGATAGTATTGCTCAATGAGCGGCTTGGACATACCAGAAGAAGAGTCTTTGGCTTTGTCTTTGTCCGCGGCCATGGCTGACGAGCATCCAAGAGCTACCGAGATTGCCAGAAGGACTGATAACTGCCTCACGTTTTTTCTCCTCAGCGCCAATTGACAACGCCAAATCCAGTCAAGCTGCGACTACAAGCCACAAGGCATACATTATGACCCAAGCTGCTTGGCTAGGAAACACATCAATCTATAGAGATTTCGCGGCTTGGGATGTCTGGGCATTGGTCTTTCTTCGATAATTACTGCCTGGCAAGGGTTTTGACAGATTTTGAAACGACGATTTCGACGGAGCAGATCTAAACTCTTGTGTAGTCAAGCATCGCGGACTTCAGAATACAGGCGTTTCAACTCAAATTGATGTCTGTTTTGGCTCGATTGTTCCCGCGGTATAACTCCAAAATCGTCAATTTATGAGCGTCTACGAAAAAAGTTTCCTAAAAATCGATCGATTTGCCTCAGTTTTTGACACTCTCAAGATGCGAGGGTTCTATCGTCCATACCCTTTGCCAGGCAAGGATTTCCAGGGCTCAATTGTCAAGGAGTTCGGATCTCGGTTAGACACCTTGGCTAATAACTGCCCCTGTTTTTTGGACAGGTTGCACATTGCCTGTGTGAGGGCATCGGGTGTACATTGAGTACAGATAACGGAAGCGAACCGGCTGATCGACCGCATCTTCGATGCGACCGCATAGTTGTGCTTTCTTATTTGACCGACACTAATGGGAAGAGTTCTATATGCGTAAGACACGCACTATCAAAACACCATTCACCTAGTGTAGCCGTGAGGCTTTGGGTAGCTCTATGCGCCCTTATTGGATTTACAAAATAACCGAGTAGATAGGAAGCTGAGTAAGCTGTCTAGCCGGTTTTACGCACCATATCAGGTGGCAGGCTCAGCTTGCACCGATATTCAGGAAGGTTGTTATGGCTCTTTATAGGAAAGACACATCCGTTAAGAGATTTCCCCTGGTCGATCGTGGACCAAGTCATTATGAGGAAATCGCAGGTCGTGCGCTTCAAAATTCGATACAGCATTTGAATCCATACTTTGCAAATAAGCTTTGTGGATCTGAAGGGGCTGTCGAATTTAGAGATGGCGGTGTTTATACCTACGATACCAACGGCAAAAGATACCTGGACTGCCTGGGCGGATACGGTATTTTCAACGTCGGTCACAGACATCCAAAAGTTATTGCAGCTGTAAAGGCACAGCTAGACCAAGTTTGCTTGCACAGTCAAGACTTGCTCAACCCATGGTCAGCACACTTAGCTAGCCAATTGGCAGCCATCGCTCCTGGCGACATTCAATACTCGTTCTTCTGCAACAGCGGAACTGAAGCTGTTGAAGGCGCGCTGAAGTTGGCTCGTCTCTACACCAAAAAAACAGAAATCATCTCTACCAAGAATTCATATCACGGTGTCAGTATGGGAGCGCTTTCCGCGACTGGTCGCGATTGCTTCCGTAAGCCATTCGAGCCACTCTTGAGCGGTTTCACCCACGTGCCTTTCGGCGATATCAAAGCAATGGAAAAGGCAATCAATAAGAATACAGCTGCCGTGATCCTTGAACCGATTCAAGGTGAAGGTGGTATCAACGTGCCTTACGAAGGTTATTTGCGAAAAGTTCGCCAACTCACTAAAAAGAAAGGCGTGCTCTTGATTCTGGACGAAGTTCAAACTGGAATGGGCAGAACTGGCCGCATGTTTGCTTGCGATCATGAAGGCGTTGTGCCGGACATTATCTGTTTGGCTAAAGCACTCGGCGGCGGTGTTATGCCGATCGGTGCATTCATGGCATCAGCTAAAGTTTGGAAAGTTCTAGAATCAAATCCAAGCATTCACAACTCCACATTTGGTGGTAACCCGCTGGCTTGTACAGCTGCATCCGCCACTATCGAAGTTTTGATGGAAGAGCACCTTCCTGCTCGTGCCGCTGTGATGGGCAACCATTTTATGCGACGCCTGAATGACTTGAAGAAAAAATATCCAAGACATATTCAAGAAGCACGTGGTCGTGGTTTGTTAATCGGTCTGGAATTTACTTCGCAAATTTTGCGTTGCGATGTTCAAACTGAATTGTTCCACCGCGGAGTTTTGGTTGCAGCGACGATGAACTCGAATCGCACCATTCGTATCGAGCCACCTTTGATTATCACTGAATCCCAGATCAATTTCATGATCGATACTTTGGAATCAATTCTTTCCGAAATTATTGATGTGCCTGTCGATCCACCGGAAGAAGTTGAGCCAAAACCAATGACGAAATTGGTCAAAAAGCTTGTTAAGAAAACTATCAAACAGGCCGTCAAAAATCCGTCTAAGAAAGGCGCTAAGAATACGGTCAAGACAACAACTAAAGGCAAGGCGAGTGCGGCTAAAACGACCGTAACAACCAAGACTAAAGTAAGTGTCAAAACTAAAGCTGCAACCAAACCAAAGACAAAAGCGAAAGCATCTGTAAAAGGCAAAACTGCAAAAGTAGCGCCTAAGGCCAAATCGAAAAGAACCAAAAAAGCGAAATAGTCTGACGGAGGAGCAATTCTTGTGAACAGTTCTAGCTTATTGAAAATGCAAATCATGCGCTTGCAAGAAGCAGGCAAAGTTGAAGAAGCGATGGCTGCAATGCGCAACTATCTCGAACTTGAGCGCGATGCTCATTCGGCAAGTGTAATCGACAATCAGGAGCCGCAAGGCAATGTTGTCTGCTTTCCGAGGGTGCGAGCAATTTCGTAAAACAATCGCTAGACTAGCAGTCAGCATTCGACAGCTCCAGTATGTCTATTATCGAATTTAAATTAGTTTCCTAGGAAACTAATTTTTTTTCGCAGAAGTAATTGCTCAAGTCTGACTATTTTAAAATTAAATGGTGGATTGAGTTTTGAGGAAGAACTCAAAATCCTCTCTCTGGCGCGTTTTGAGCTGGCTACTAAATTTTTCAAATGCCTTCTTGCAATTTTGAAGTTCTGTTTGAGATGGGCTGATGAATGTTTTGTTGAATTTCCTATACCAATTCTCAATGGCAGCTTCGACAACTGAATTGATGTCTAAATTCCCAGAACCTTTGATTTCTAGAAGAATCGGAAAGCTTTCCCATTTGCTATTGTTCGCCAAAAGTTTGACTATAATTTTGCGAGAACTTGCTGAACTAGCTATTCGAAATAAGTTCGTCAGAGTCTCAGTACTGATAGAGAAAGTCTTCTTTTTCAAGAATTTCTCTAATTCTTTTAGACAGATATTTTTTTCATTCAATATCATGTGAGTTACGATTTCATTTGATGGCGTTTCGGTCGTAAAAAGAGCGGCATACCCTGCAGCCCTTATCTTTGCAAAGGGATGTGCTAGCGCTCTGCTAACTGCAGCAGTTGGTGTTTGTTTCCCCAGCTCTAGAAGCCCTCTGAGCGCCGGCTCCAAATTGCCGTCTACTTTTAAAAGTTCTTCTAAATAAATCTCTTCCGCATTGACCTCGGGCAAATTGTAGCGTGCAAAGTTGCGCATTCCGGAATTGGGGTCAAGCAAAGCTGCTCTGAAAATAGTTTTCCAGCCTGAAGTATTGGACAGCTTTAAATGTTCCAGCACCATTCTTCTAATACTTGGAGCGGAATCTAACGTAATGTGCCTTATCTCTGTGTCCATGCGGGCTGGCAAGAATTTCAAGGCAGCTTGGATTGCGTTCTGCCTGATTTGAATGTCACGATTTCGAAGACAGCCAAGTAAGAAATCCTCATCGCTAGAATTGCTTTCGTAAGATGCGATGAAATGCGAAAGCGCACTTCGTGCCAGCACGTGACTTGAGCTAGAGATTACTTCTTTCAATGCATCGCGATTTTGAGAAGAGCGAATGCTCTGTTCGATCAGTGCCATTACTTCATGCAATTCACATCGTTTTGTCGATTTAACTTGTTCTACAAGAGTGAAGTTTTTGATAAAAGTGCTACCAGAAACTTCTGTAGCTCTTCGAGTGATTGCGGCAATTGCAATTTTTGAAACCACAGGAACCCAGTCATTCATGCGTAATAGTAGATAGGCAGTTTCGTCACCATCGCTGCGTCCGCTGAGAACCGTGACTGCTGCTTCTCGAACGTAGCCGCTTCGATGGAACGACATCATTCCAGCTACGTTGGTAGGCAGACTATGAGTTTCAAAAAACAATTTGATTT
>JACMKL010000826.1 GCA_014380105.1 Candidatus Melainabacteria bacterium | reverse complement strand
TCATTATTAGATATAAGCCGGGGACCCTTGGGCGCTCCAATACATCTTAAATATCGTTGGGAAATTATCGATGCTGTCCGGGCTGCTTTAGGCGACTCACGAACCTAATTCGCTCAGCCGTTTTTCTTTTGCCACGCAGAGCAGCCCGCCAGCGTGAAAAGTGTCGAGTAAATCAATCCTGCGGTAATAAACTTAAAGCTGAGCGCTAGAGCACGTGTAGCTCTAAACATTACTGAAGCAGGTCTGGTGATCAAATTAGACTGTCGTTTCTAGAGCTGAAGTTGCTAAACGGGTTTGGTCTCGAACTTTGGCATTGAACCAAATGTGGTTCTGGACGTCTTTCGAATTTTTAGTGCGCGGTTTGCAGATGTTCTTGCGCCCGCGATTGCGGATTCGGCCGACGGTAATCCATGATAGCTCGAATGTGCCAAAGAATAGTGGTCAGTTTGCCCGGAAAGTATTTTGCTCATTTTTCTAAAGTAGTCCGGGCTGGTCACAGCCATTGCGTGTCCGTAGCGTGCTAATGAAATTGTTTCGAGCGATTTCTCGAATTCACTGCCCAACACTTTGGTAAGTTGGCGCCTCAAATCAACTGAAAATTTGTCTCTATTGCCTTCAAACAAAACTGAGCGACCTTCAGGTCCTGGTGCATAAGGCTGATAGACCGTCAGAATTTGACCCATGTCTTTGCGGTAATGATCATTTAGATCATAGGCGGTGTTGGAATTTGTTATGTCAGGAAATGAGAAATTAGCAGGCAGCCAATTGTCATATCCATTATTGAAGACTTTTTTTCGCAGGATAAAATTTCCCACAAGGTAACTGCCATATCGGAAGCCGTACATCTGCGCCCTATCCGCGACGCGAATATTCGATAGTACTCTAGATGCCACCATTGGCGGTATAGTCAAAATTACATGTTTGCAACTGACTCGGTGCATGGCACCATCACGAGATTGATAGACGACGTTTGCGCCGTCATCGGTCATAGCTGCCGACCAGACAAATGCATTGGTTACCAGATTCCTTGGAGCACTCTTCTTTAATGATGTGCTTAGTGCGCGTGCGAGGGCGGGGTTTCCTCCCTCTAATAAATAACTTGGAATGACAAGATCTTCCAAGGTCGAAATTCCGGATAAGGCAGAGAGACCTGAGATATCACTGCATGTGGATGCTTTGAGAAAGCCATTGACTAAGTCCATGAATGGTGCACTGTATCCTGTTAAAACTGAACTCAGTTTTTGTTTGTCGAGGCTCAGCATTTCTGGCGTGAGGGATGAAACAAACATGGTGGCGTTGCCCATCTTTTTCCAAAGTGGTGCAAAATCCTTCTTCATGCGTTGAAAGTCGCGATAAAGAATGTTTGAATTGCCGTCAATGCCTTTCAGCCACTTGCCATTTTCGAGCCAGGAATTCTTTTCGGTGCCGAGCTTTGCCGTTTTTAACCTCATGTCGGCAAGCAAGTGTCCAACATCTTCGTTGATGTCCGTCAAATATTGCGCGCCAATCGAATACCACATTCCATGCGCAATCGCGCCACGCGATTGTCCACCAGTCTCTGAGTATTGTTCTAGTAAGAGCGTGTTGTGGTTTCGCAGGTAGTGCGCGCACGACAATGCTGCCATGCCACCGCCGACGATGACAAAGTCAACTTTTCGTTCTGTGGCAACTGGAAATTTGGGAATCTCACCGTTTCTCAGCCTGTGCCCGATCGTAAAATCGTCGCCCGCCCAGGGTAAAAGTTTCACCCCGCCATCTGCTGCCAGACTATCGAGTCCAAGCTGTCCGACGGCTGAACCACCGAGAAGAATTGCCAGGCGAGTTAGAAATTCTCGTCTAGTCGAAAGGTCTGACACGGAATTTGCCTCTTGGCTAGTGCTGGAGCTGCCCGCAAATTGTCGGAAAAATTGCCCTTCCGAGCTTGCGCCTCAATATTATAGGGCTCAATCTAAAACATTCTGGACGGTTTGCGGCTGTTAACGCCCAACAGGTCTAAAATTCACCCTTGCGCCTTCTGTCTGGACTTCCATTCATGTCTCAGATGTCGCGCTTGGACGGACACCGTTTCAAAGAAGGACGAATAAAGGATGGGCATTGAATTGAAGGAAGCTGCAGGTCAACCGGATCAAGGCGTAAGCAAAAGCGCCACTCTCGAAGAGCGTATTGCGAAAATCAGACAGGGTGGAGCACCGAAATACCACCAAAAATTGAAAGAAGACAAAAAGCTTTTCGCTCGCGAAAGATTGAATCTTCTCCTGGATGCAGGCTTCGAAATTGAAGATGCAAAATTCGCCAACTGCGGCGAATCCGATTTGCCAGCTGACGGAGTCGTCACCGGCATCGGACAGATTGAAGGCAAAACTGTTTGCTTCATGGCTAATGACTCAACTGTCAAAGCCGGATCATGGGGCTGGAGAACAGTCGAAAAAATCATCCGCATTCAAGAGACAGCAATCAAGCTCAAAGTTCCGATGATCTATCTCGTCGACTCAGCTGGTGCTCGTATCACTGATCAAATCGAAATGTTTCCAGGTCGTCGCGGTGCCGGGAAAATATTCCACAACCAAGTGTCAATGAGCGGATTCGTTCCGCAAGTCTGCTTGTTGTTTGGACCATCGGCAGCAGGTGGTGCCTACATCCCTGCATTCTGCGACATCGTCGTCATGGTGGATGGCAATGCATCCATGTACTTGGGCTCACCAAGAATGGCTGAAATGGTAATCGGCGAGAAAGTCACACTAGAAGAGATGGGTGGAGCCCGCATGCACTGCTCTGTGAGCGGTTGCGGTGACGTGCTTGCGCAAACGGAAGAAGAAGCAATCAAACTGTGCAAAGACTATCTACGCTACATGCCGACCAACTGCGACGAAAAAGTTGCAGTGGTGCCTGTGCAAGATCCAACAGCTGGAAAGCGCACTCTCGAAGCGATTATTCCTGAAAAGGAAAGCGTTCCTTTCGACATGTACGAAGCAATCGACACTTTGATTGATGCCGGATCATTCTTTGAAATCAAGAAAATGTTTGCAGGCGAATTGATCACAGGGTTCGGTCGCATCGGTGGACGCGCAGTCGGTATTCTCGCCAATCAACCAAAAGTAAAAGGCGGAGTATTGTTCGTCGATTCTTCCGATAAAGCAGCGCGCTTCGTCTGGTTGTGCAACGCTTTCAACATTCCTTTGCTGTTCCTGGCTGACGTTCCTGGATTCATGATTGGAACGAAAGTCGAACGCGCCGGCATGATCAGATCGGGAGCTAAAATGATTTCAGCCGTATCGTCGGCTGATGTTCCAAAGATCTCGGTCATCTTGAGAAAGGCTTACGGCGCCGGTCTTTACGCTATGTGCGGGCCAGCTTTCGAACCAGATGCATGTCTAGCTTTGCCAACTGCATGGATAGCCGTCATGGGTCCTGAAGCCGCAGTCAACGCTGTCTACTTCAACAAAATTCAGGAATTGCCTGAAGCTGAAAGACCAGCTTACGTTGAGAAAAAGCGTGCTGAGTACAGAGAAGACGTAGACATCTACAAACTGGCAGCAGAGATGATCGTGGACGACATGGTCACGCCGGCAAGTTTGAGAGGCGAATTAATCAACCGCTTCAACGCTTATTCATCCAAGTCGATCGCTTTGCCGAAGAAAAAGCACAGCGTATTGCCGGTATAAATAAAACCGTTAAAAATCGCGAAAGTCCTGAGCACATTTGTGTTCGGGACTTTCTCTTTGGAACCGGTAAGGCGCTTAGATTAAACCGGATGCCGCGATTGTGAGGAATTGGTGAATTTCGGATATTGGATGACACGCCGATGATAGTGTGGATACATCAAGAAGATGAAAGAACGAAGAAAGAAAGAAAAAAAGAAAAGACGAGTTAGCCGCAGGTCTGGACTGACGACCCGAGTTAAGAAATAGTCTTTCTAACGAAAATATGTACGGCGAAAAAATCAGCTTTGGCTGGAAGTTGACGCTTCGTCGTAATGAGTTTTATATCCCCAAATTAAAGCATCGACGCATGTGCGCCGAGCAAAGGAAAACGTATGCTTAATCAGCAACAACAGCCCACACTTAATTCAGTTTATAAAGAAGACAACAACAACAAAGTAGCTGGCATATTGATTGCCGTCGTTGGACTCTTCTGTGTCATGTTCGCCCTCCCATTGCTTGCCGGATTTTGGGTAAGCGTTGATTCAGGACACGTCGGTGTTTTGAAGACGATGGGTGCCGTCAGTAATGATGTTCTATATCCTGGATTTCACTACAAGCGCCCTTTAATGGACGATGTAATCCAGTTGGACACACGATTGAAGTCATTCGAAGTGAGAGCCACAGCGGCATCAAAAGACTTGCAGACAGTTGAGACGACAATTTCCGTTCAGCATAGTCTTGCACCTGCTCTGGCACCAGAATGCTATCAAACAATCGGTGATGTCGATCGAGTTGATGTGACTGTGGTGGCACCTGCTGTGCAAGAAAGTTTGAAGGCGATTACTGCCAAGTATACAGCTGAAGAACTGGTCACAAAGCGTGAAGTCGTCAAACAGATGACGACGGATGCGATTCGTGGATACATTGGACATACACTAAATGAGAAGAAATTGAATGGTGCAGTGCTGATCGCAAACGTTGCGATTACTGACTTCGACTTCTCTAAAGAGTTTAACCTCTCAATCGAAGCTAAAGTAAAAGCCGAACAACAGGCTCTGCAAGCGAAGAATGAAAAGGAAAGACGAATTACTGAAGCAGAAGCAGCTGCTCGTGAAAAGGAATTGAGCGCTGACGCTGCTGCATATCAAATTCAAAAGGAGTCTATCGCAAGAGCAAATGCTATTCAACGTGAAGCTAATGCTTTATCGCAAAATCCAAGCCTTGTACAACTAAGAGCTGTTGAAAAATGGGACGGACAATTGCCCACTTTCTCGGGTGGAGGGGCTGTACCTTTCATCAATCTCCCGGACCTGAGCAGAAAGCAAGTAGCAACTAAAACAAAGTAATCAAGCCAATTGATTTAGCTCGAATTTGGGGAACGGGGCGGCAGAAATGTCGCTCCGTTTTTTTAGCCTGTCTGTTTTTGGTAGTAAGATTATATGAAGAGACAAGGTTGACCAATAAATGCGTGACAAGTGGAACCGCGATAGCGCGATCCTTCAATTCGATAAACCACAACTTAATGCTTTAATTGCCCCGGCATTTCCGACGAGCAAAGTAAAAGCCTTCGTGCAAGCGGAAGGTGGACTGGCAAACACAAACATTCGTTTGGACTTGGACAATCAAGCCGAGCCAATTCTGTTGCGACTTTTCGTGAGAGATTCAAAACAAGCTCGTAAAGAATGGCAGATTAATAAGTTGGTGCACAGCACAGTTCCGTCACCTGAGTTTTTCTACTTCTCTCCAGAGAATCAATTTTCCGGTCATCCATATATTTTGATGGAATGGATCGAAGGCCTGCGCATGGAGGAAGTGATTGCGAAATTAAACGCTGACGAAGTTGTAAGACTGGGCGAATCGGTGGGTTCTACTCTGGCATCAATTCACAATTTCAATTTTTCGGCTGCAGGCTTCTTCGATAGCGACCTGAATATCAACGAACCTATTGATGTGGGAAGCGCAGGGCTACTTTCTTATGCAAATGACTGCCTTATTGATGGAATCGGTGCCGAACGTTTGGGAGCTGAACTAACAAGACGATTATTGGATTTTCTGACTGCGGAAGCTTGTCTCCTTGATCAATGGAAAGGAGCACCGTGCCTCTCGCATTCTGATTTTGGTGGATCAAACATTCTTATTAAAGAAACCAGCGATGGTTGGAAGGTTTCTGCAGTACTTGATTGGGAATTCGCCTTTAGTGCAACTCCCTTCTTTGACTTTGGAAATTTGTTGCGTGCACCACATGGCACCATTACTGGTTTTGAGGAGGCCGTGGCACGCGGGTATCAACCCGATGGTGCGAAACTACCTATGGAGTGGCGAAAGATGAGTCTGCTTACAGATTTAACTGCGTGGCTGGATTTTATGACACGCAAAGACCCTGGCGCGAACCTAATTGCGGATGCCCAGAGAGTGATTTCTCAAACAATTGATAATTGGAAGAATTAAAACCTTAGCTTCTATTTTGTCTCAACTGCAATGACTGGATCGTTGCCGAGCCAATCTTTATTCCAAAGCACAGGTGTCTGCAGATTTGCGCGGTCTTTCAGGACTTCGTTTTCTACTAGCACCTTCAACTGCTTGTACGCTTCCAGGATTGTAGTCTTGTCGTTGTTAACTTGCAGAGCTTCAATTAGCCTGCGCGTGAAGACACTGTTTTCGTAGTTTTTCGATTCCCAGGAGACTTGTTCTGCCAGACTCGAGCACATGATCATCTGTCCATTGCCAATGGTGATTTTGGTCGGGTCAACCGCCAGTGGTGCGCGGAAAAGTGCTTTACCACCTTGAGCTGCTGAGCCACTGTGGCAAACATCTAATATCAGCACCACTCGATTTGACGGTACTTGATCTTTGACCATTTTTGTCAGCCATTGCATAGGAATTCCTGTTGCAAGTAAGCTGTTTTTGTCAGTGTCATGTGCAACTAAGAAATTGACGCCTTTAGCGTCATCCACAGCGCGACTGCCGTGGCTTGAAATATAGAGAATGACTAAGTCATCAGGGTGCACCACTTTTCCAAGCCACTTGGAGCCACCCAGATGCCCACCGCTATCACCACTGACCGCCAAGTGCTCGCCCTCAAATCGACAGGCGTACAATACAGAGTCCGCGTGCAGGGAACCCCTGGACTCACGATCCGCGTCTCCCAGGCGGGCATGAAGACTTTTGAGCTTCGTTACCGAGGTCTGGACGGCAAGCAGCGGCGGTTTGGGCTGGGCGAGTACCCGGCGCTTAGTCTGGCTACCGCGATCAAAAAGGCGGGCATATATCGGAACGTGATTGCCG
>JACMKL010000825.1 GCA_014380105.1 Candidatus Melainabacteria bacterium | reverse complement strand
TGACTGGAGGTCAGCATGGCTAATCAGAGCGAAAGCATTGAGCCAAAAAAATCCGGAAAGAGAGGTTTTGCCTCCATGGATTTGGAAAAACAAAGAGAGATTGCTCGCAAGGGCGGTCAGGCTGCACATGCTAAAGGCACTGCGCACGAATTTACTTCTGAAGAAGCAGCAATTGCCGGAAGAAAAGGTGGACAGGCTTCCGGCGGAAACAGACGGGCAAGACAGAAAGAAAGCGTGGAACAGGGCACAGCTCGCGATTTGTCCAAACAGCCTAACACCAGCGGTATCCGGGTAAATGGCGAAATGCCACAGCAAAATGACAAGAATCGTGAAAACGAGAATGAGAGCTTGTCAGATGATGCAATCGAAAACCAATAGATACTTTGTTTAGCTGAGGAAAGATTGTATGGATGAACAAGATAGAGCAAAGACGCATCAAGAGTTTTCTGAATCACGTCAAGAGAATGTAGAGTCGACAACTCAAGATGACAAGTTTTATGCAGAGCGTAAAGAGTCCGAATCCATGAATCCCGAGTAGGCGGAATTCCAGATGAAAGATAAAAGCGTTCAAAAGCGCAAATTCGAGAACGGGGATAGGAGTGACTCTGCTCCCCCCACCAATTCGCAGCAGGAAGTTATGACTGAAAAGCCATCCTCTGAGGAGTTAGCGCGCAGGGAAGAGAAGAGTAAGCATGCAATAAAAGAGGCTGCTCCTGTAGCTGAAAATCAGATTGACTGATGAACTTATTGCAAATTGAAAAGCCATCGCTGTTTGTTGCGATGGCTTTTCAATTTGATTATTTCGCGCAGCCCATATGCAACGCATCTAGGATTTGATCGGATACGTGAAAGTAAACGTCGAGCCTTTCTTGTAGGTGGAAGTAAACCAGATTTTGCCATCCCACCCAGTCACAATTTTTCGACATAACGCTAATCCAATGCCATTACCTGGAAATTCACTTTCCGAATGCAGACGCTGAAACATTGTGAAAATTTTGTCTTCGTACTCAGCTTCGATACCTATGCCGTTATCCTTAATTGAAATCTCGAAAAATGCGCCTACTTTGGTGCAGCCTATTTCTATGACAGGTTTTCTTTCGCTGCGGAATTTTAGAGCGTTGCCGATCAAATTTTTAAAAAGTTGAACGAACCTGGAATGAGGCACCAAAATTTGGGGTAAGGGTTTCGTTTTTATCACTGCATTAGTGTCCACTATAAGTAGTCGGCACTCTTCTAAAGCGTCCGTTAATGCTACTTTCAGAAGTACTTCTTCAAGTTCTACAGGTGAATCTAAAATGGTGCTGTAACTGAGAATGTCTTTAATGAGCGAAAGCATTTTTGCCGCTGATTCGCATACAACTTGAAGATAAGATGCTCCAGCGTCGCTTAACTTCGAACTTTTGTCCTTTAACAAAAGCTGAGAATAGTTGCTGATTATGCGGAGAGGCTCTTTTAAGTCATGTGCGGCGACAAAAGCAAATTGTTTTAATTCCGAGTTTGACTGTTCGAGTTGTTTTGCGTGAACTTCAATCTGATATTCCATTTCTCGGCGCTGAGAAATGTCCCGAATCATCCAGCGCAATCCAGGGCGATGATGTTTGTCGCCGTAATTAATTGCGAGAGTCAGAGACGCAGTAAAAGCAGTCCCATTACGAGGGATTACGATCATTTGCTTGTCGTCCAGACGTTTGATTGTTTTCGCTTCAAATAAACGAATCGTTGAGAATAAATCGTCTCGAGTTTGGCGTTCGAAAAATACCGTGAGCGGTTTGCCTACGAGCATCCGGGGTTGGACGTTTAATAATTCCCCGGCCGCAGTATTCGCTTCTGTAATGCGCGTATTCATGTCGGTGACAATATATCCGTCTGGCGCCAGGTCAAAAAGATCGTAATAACGACGCCGCTCTGCTTCTGCACTATCTCGAGCTTCTGCTAAAGCAATCGCTTGAACTTTCAATTCTTCAATTGCGACATTCAACTCTTCGGTTGTGGCGCTCATTGCCAGCATCAAGTCTTTGTCGTTTTGAGGATTAACTGCTGCGTCAGTGAGTAGTCGATCAAGTTGTTTTGCGACTTCGTCAATTTCTCTCGATGGTCTTTGCTCAGCCATTAGCTCTGATTGTCCATCATCAGCAAATAGCCGTCACCATATCCATTCAATTTACTCAATCGCGTCACTTTTACGGCTGCGGAAACCGGTTTACCTCGACGGCTGGTACCATCAATTTCAATGGTAATTGTGGATTCCGCACTCTCTTTAAATTTGTTGAGAGGAGCTTTGAGAAGATGCACAGGTAAGCCTGTATCCAGGTCCCATAGCGAACAGCCAATTGCTTCTTTTTCCGATATACCCCAAACATCTTGCGCACGATAATTCCAGGCAATAATTTCAAAACTTGCATTGGTGGCAACAACGATTGAAGTCATACTGCTCAGAATTGAATGAAGAAATAGATTGGAATGATTGAGCTCGTCAGACACTGACTTCAATTCATTGTTCATTGTTTCCAACTCTTCATTGGTTGAGCGCAACTCTTCGTTCAT
>JACMKL010000824.1 GCA_014380105.1 Candidatus Melainabacteria bacterium | reverse complement strand
CTGATCGACCAGGCCGAGCGTTACCTGGCGTTCGTCAGACGGCATGCAGAGATGGTTCGGCATGGTCAACACGGCGGAGCAGTCGGTTATACCGGCTTCGAAGCAGGGCTGAAAGTGGAAAGCGAAGCGCACTCTTTGAGCGCTCAGCTAGGCGCTCTGGAAGCCTTTATCCGCATCGTCGATAGCGTGGCGCATCAATCCGTCGCAGTCGTCACCGGTTCGATGAGCATCGACGCCTGAAATTCGACGAATCGCTAGTCGCGCATAAATAGAGACGGGGTCGCCTTTTCTGGCAAAGAAATGTGCGACCCCGTTTTTTTTGAACCCACTCAATTATACTGAATAGTACAACGGGAATTTAAAGCGAAGCGACAGAAAGTTTTTGGCTTCCCGCCGCTCGCTTGGAAAATTTAAACTGACTTACGGCTTACACAAGAATCACTTGTGGTCCGCTGCCTTGGTGCCGCCCGAGGCATTCAGACCTTCCATGATCTGCTGGCGAAAACTGGCGACGCCATCGGGAGTGCCTGGCACGAAGATGACCTTGTCGCCGGGCTTGCCGCCGAGCTGCGAGAGAGTTTCGAAGTACTGAGTCATCATCAACATGTTGATCAAAGTCTCTTCGCTGACGCCTGGATAGGCGGACTTCAGCTCTTCGACCGACTGCTTGGCACCAGTGATGATGGCAAGACGCTGCTTGGCGATACCTTCACCCTTGAGGCGATCGGCTTCGGACTGCGCTTCGGCAGCTTTGACGCGCAGGGTCTTTTCGGCTTCACCACGGGCGTTGGCGGCCTCGCGCTCACGCTGAGCAGCGTTGATGTCGTTCATCGCGGCTTTGACCTTGGCGTCCGGATCGATTTCGGTGACGAGCACCTTGCCGATTTCGTAGCCGAAGCCAACCATGTCGGTAGCCAGTTCCTGGCGAACTGCCATGGCGATGTGGTCCTTCGAATCGAACACTTCATCCAGGGTCAGCTTGGGGACCTGCGAGCGGACAACGTCGAAGACGAATGTCTCGATCTGAGTCTTGGGAGTGGCGAGTTTGTAGTACGAGTCAGCCTCACGTCCTTCCAGAACGTTGTAGTTGACTGCACAGGCGACACGCACCGATACCTTATCCTTGGTGATGGTATCGATGGCGATGATGTGCTGTTCGACCTGGAGACTGAGCACCTTGCGGACTGTGTCCACGAAGGGAATCTTGAAGTTGAGACCGGCTTGGGCAGTACGATTGTACTTGCCGAAGCGCTCGATGATCTTGACGGTGCGGTTTTGCACTGAATAGACGGAGCTGAAGACTGCGGCTGCCAGAAACAGACCAGCAAGTACCAGCAACGCGATCGTGACGATTGTTCCGATTTCCATGATTATTCCAAAAGTGTTTTGATTGCGTCGAATTGACGAGCGCAACATTGTTGAATCAGCGAAATAACAGGGAGCTATTTCGTGAAGAGGTTCTTCTTCAAAGCTGTCTATGCGCTAATTTTCGCCATCTCACCAATTCACCGTGCTAGATCAGCCGATTAATCGGGGGAGAAACAACAACAAAATTGGCGTGAGGGAGAGGTTTGGGAGATAGTTTGAACGAATAGAAACAGAATGAAGACGGCACTTAAAATAAGAAAAGACTGCTCTCAAGAACAAATATTCGATCAAATCTCGTTACGCCTCGGTCCCATAGATACAAGTCCTGTGAGGATGGAAGCCGCGTAGACAAAATGACAACCATGATAAATTCCGGCAGCTGAATGCTTCAGGCGTTATTGACAATTAAAGATTTTGGGGCAGCAACCGGAAGCCGCCAAGCCTCTAAAAATGGCTTATCCGGGCATTTGCCATCTATCCATTGAGTTAGAACTAATATTTCACTTCAAACACTTAACGACAGAAAGTTATTATTAAAACGTCCCAGATTCAATACTGGTGATAGATTGCAGCCATACTTCAATCCTTCGCGCAACTCGCTCACCTTTGCAAGCGCGGTTAGTTTATGGTGCGCGAACAGAAAGCGACACGAAAGCTGTATACGTCAACAGGTAAGGCAATCCTGGCTTTTAAAACGTTATCGCTAGTACCAAATACGAGCGCCCGATGTAACGCTAACGCTGTGTACGCAAGCGAAGCGAGTCAGTTTCCAATTCTTGACATTCATTGATGCGCACTCGTGCCAGGTATTAGGGTTTTGGCGTCGCTTCTTTTTTACTTTTTTTCGAGATTTTCATCACCCAATCGCCCAACCTGCACCTCGTTTCAACCTGCAATCTCCGCGCAATGTTTGCGGCGGGTTGATACACACAGCGACAGATGACGATCTCGAAATATCCAGGACGGATAAAACCGCCCGCATCCAATATCCTTCGCTTGCCTGGCACACACACTAGACAAGCACAGACAAACCTTTAGGAGAGAACGAACTATGTGCGTTTCACTGCATCCTGCCAGTTTCACCGATACTGTCGTCGGCACCTTCGACGGACCCGACGGTCGTCGTTACCTCGCTTACCAGAACACCGCAGCCAACCTGACTCGCCCGGTTGCTCCCGCAGTTGCCCCTCCGGCCACTCGCACCACCCGTTCCGGCAAAGCATCCACCACCACCACCAACCGCCGCCGTGGCGCAAAATCGGCCAACTGGCAGTTTGAAGAAGCGATCACGCCCTCAGCCACGAACGCCAACACCGGCGCCGGTAACGCGATGATCCTTCCGATTCCGGATGCGGTCGCCAACATCGAGCTGATCGATACGACCACCTGCCCCAACTTCCTGAAGGACATCCGTTCTGCCCTGACCCCGCGCAATCGCAGCAAGTCTCGCGGTGCCATGCTCGGTGGTGCTGATTCGAAGTCGGTGCGCATCATCAACTTCGATGTCTACACCATCGTGATCGCCAAGAACGCTCGTGACCTCACCAAAGCGGTGGCCAGCGATGCGGTTCCTGCCGACCGCCGTCCCGCCATCAACGCGGCGATCATCAAGGCGTACACCAAGTGGTATCCGGGCTGGGCGATTGCGGTTTGCTGCTTCAGCAACACCGACGCCAAGCGCGCCAAACCGCTTCTGTTCTCCTACGAGCCGACCAAGCAAGACGACCCGGACTATCTGTTCGTGCCGACTCTCGACTGCCACGACGGCGGTGTTCCCGACTTGACCGCCAAGGTCGACGTCGATCACACCATCTTCGTCGGCATCCAGGATTTCCCGGACAATTACGGCATGACCGTGTTCTACTCCGACAGCGAAATCGCCCCGGGCGTCCGCGAGCTGCTTCCCCGCAAGGTGAATGGCAAGGTGGTTACCGGTCAGTTTCGCAACGGCGATGTCGTCTTCAAGCGCAGCGATTTGAAGGCGGGCATCGTGCGCGGTTTGCGTGCTCTGCCTCCGGGCGCCGAACAGGCCCTCGCCAAGGAATTCATCTAAGCAAATGTGACATGTTCCGGATACCAGTCGCTCGGTAGCCGGAACAGTCACTGCTTGAGAAAGAGGCTCCAGCAGGGGCGGTGAGCCAAAAACTCACTGCCTCTACTTTTTAAAATTATTGATACTAGGCTGTTTAGTATAGAATGGCATTTTTATAAAAGCGCCAGGGGACGATGGTTTTGCTGAAACCATCGCCCACAAGGTAATTCTAGATATCGGCGTCTGCGACTCTAATTATTTCCCAAAACGCCAGGTGACGATGTTGCCATCAGCGTCGAGAGTGACAGTCAGAGCGATGCCGAAGACCGCAGTGCCGAGCGTGAAATTGCCTTTGTCATCTGTGCTTATGACCACCTCTTTGACCGAAAACTTGAATCCGATCGGTGGTTGCACCTTCACTCCGACAATGTCTGTGATGACCAGACGTTTATCATTGCCCTGAACTGTAAAACGCACTTCCTTGTCCGAGAAGGCACGGAAGCCGAAGCGGGGAGGCATTTCTGCTGCTACTTTTCCGCGAGCGACAAAGCGATTGCCGGTGCGCGAGACGCTATCGGGTTTGCCGAAAGCCAATGATTCGACCTGCTTGCGCTGTTCTCCCGATTTCTCAAGAAGTTGCGCCCAGCTCACAGTCGCTCCATCCGGAATCGCTTCATAGAGGCGCTGACGGATAGCGGAGATAGTGAATTGAGTCATGGGACACCATAAGGTTGCACCACATTTAGTGGCGTGGTTGAAGTCATGCGTCGAGTGACACAGTGAGACAGCTTGAGACAAGCGATGGAATTGTCGAAAGCGCGATTTAGTGGTTCTGTCAGGAAAAATTAGAAAGAGAGGGAAAGAGCCTGACTCTATGGTTTTGTTCGTGTGCAAAGCAACGATTACCGGTTGTGAAGCCTAATGTAACGACGTTCTTATATTCGAGCGCTTAAATCGTTTCGGAAATTCCTAGCTCGCGCAAACTTACGCGCGTTGTGATCTGCTTAAAATTCCAATAGAAACCGCCCGACTTTCTCGTTTCATTCCCCAGAAAAGATATTGAAAGGTCAGCCCGTTAGACTTCATAAGATTCCGCACGCGCGCGGGAAACATTAAAGACAACATAAGTTGTGCGGGTTTTAATACTTCCACTTACCATAGCCTGATAACTAATAGTCTCAGTTATTTATTTCCCGCGCCCGACTTACTTTTCCTTTCCAAACCCTCACCTAAGCAAATTAGCACTCGCGCCGATGGTCTAGTCACCACCCGCGGTGCCACGCTCTCAGACTCTCAACCACACTGGCTGAGAGCTTTTCTGGCGCTTTAGCGCAATGAAGAACGATAAGGAGAAAACTCAATGTCCTGGACAATGATTACATTAATTGTTCTTGCCGTTGCCGGTACTGCAGGCCTCGCTTATGCGGGTTATCGCGGTTGGCAAGCCTGGCAACGGTACGTAAAAAGACCGCTCAATTATTTTCTGCGCAAGCTCACCGATGAGCAGAAACACTCGCTGGTCTCCATCGGTATCGATTGTAGTGACACAACTTCGGGCAATTCGCCTGGTGTCATCATCAAGTATCAAGACCACAAGAGAGCGCTTGAAGCCCTTTCAGCGGTCATTACTGCCTCTCTTCCCATCAACGGAAAAGAGCTACATGAAGCTGTTTTGGCTTATCCGCATCCCAATGCCGGAGTTGAAACAGACAGCAGGATTATCATGGCGGTGGCAAAACGCACGGACGTCACAAAACGCTTCCGCTCGGTTTTTCACACTCTTCTCTCCGGGCACATGAACAATCACGTGCGCGTGATACCCTATCCCGGAAGCAATAGCTACGACGAAGACGTCTCGAACGGCTCGACTTTCTACGTCACTTTCGGCAAAGGTCCGAAGAGTGTCAAAGCAAAAGCACTGCCCGAGCGCATCTTCGACGTGCCTGTTGAACGCAGGCTGGAAGCCTCCGGATATTGCCGCAAAGGCGCGCCTATCATCGACGACGCCACCGGCTACGTAGTGGGTGAGTTACTCAAGCAGCATCTCTACCTGTACTTCGACCTGCGCTCCTTCGACGAAGAAGTAAATCTGGCACTGATCACGCGCACCCTACAGCGTGTTTTGATCGAACGCGACCCGTCCAAATTCCTCCCGGAAGTTTTGGCGGCAGAACAAGCGGACTTAGAAAACGCCGGTGCTCCGAAAATCTACGATGAAAATTTCGCTGATGCCAGAGACCGGGCAGTTGTTCGTGCAATGACACACAGCTTCCTGGCTCCTGTGGTTGGAAAAGAAATTCACGTTCGCAATTGCGAAGGCAAAGTTCAACCGCCGCTCAGCGACGGGCTTTTCCATGTCTTCTTCAATGCGACTCCTATGCTCACAACCAGTGAGAAGG
>JACMKL010000823.1 GCA_014380105.1 Candidatus Melainabacteria bacterium | reverse complement strand
GTGACAAGCTTATCGAACAACTCGGAAAAGTCCTCCCGCAAATGGCTCCGAATACTTATTTGATTTTTTCTTGCCCATTCAATTTTGATTCAACTCTCAAAACATCAAAAGCCGTAGCACCACATGCCACGATGGAAGAATATCCGAAGGAGAAATTCTGGCCCGGCTCGCAGAGTCCAAAGCTCGAAACCTGGTGCAACAAAGAAGCGCATCGCTACAAGGCGACTATGGATACTGACGCAATCTACTATTTGCTGGAAAGTTTTGACGCTGATTTGCGTGGTGTCTCTGCCGAGATACAAAAAGCAGCAGTTAATATTCTACCTGCAACACACATAAAACTCGCCACTGTAGTCGCGCTCAGTCCGCATCACTCTCACGTGTTTGCTTTGGCCGAACAGTGGATCACAGGAAAAACCGGACAAGCTCTAGCAAGCTGCGAAGAGATTCTTTCGCGTTCAAGCGCCATGCCTCTGATTGCTGCCATGCAAACAATGCTCAGTAAGTGGATATATATGCGTGCGCTGCAAGACAATATCAATGCCGGACAACCCGGTGGTCCTGGCATTAACCGTCGTGATCTTCCAATTGGCGAACTTGCTAAACAAATTGCCAGCGAAATGAATCAGCGCTCAGCCTGGGTGGTTGAGAAAGACTTGCGGAATATATCGAGTCATTCACTCGAGAGCCTGGTTGCAAAACGCGCTCGCTTACTGGTATTAGAAGACTTGATCAAAACAGGGCAGATGCCTGAAGCACACGCTCTTGAATCATTCATAGCGAGCTAATGTCGATAGAGCCGACGAATTCCAAAGATTCATCGATTCTGATTTGCGGCATTGGTGCATTCCTAGTTCTCTTGATCACATGCGGGATTGTTGCTTTGGATCTGCATGGTCCATCTCCGACTTCAATCGGTATGCATCGCTATATTGTCGAATTCGTCCAGTTTGGCGGCAATACAAATCGCGTCTCTCAGCGGCTCGCCCATCTCGCTGCACTCTTTATATGTGCGGTATTCATTTTGCTTGGAAGTAAGTTTGCCCCTTTGCTGCAGTCGCTAAAAATCCCGAACTTTTATCAACGTTTTACTTGCATTCTCATTATCGTTTTTTGTTTATCATCTGTCGTGTGGTGGAGTGCTCAGCCGGTATCTAAAGTGGCGTGGCTCTGCGTCGCGGGCGTTATTCTGGCGCTGTGTCAAATAAGGGCAAAGGTATTGAATAACAAAATTGTTTCGCTAACTTGTATCGGCGTGCTCGTCGCTGCCGGTTTATTGGCAGTTGTTCCGGGACTTCTGGTGCCATATGATGCAACATGGATATCTCCGGATTTGTTTGTTGAGTTTCAAGAAAATTACAGCGTTGTTGTCACTCAAGGAGATCGCATCGCTCTTGGACATCATATTTTTGAATCGGTTAAACCGACCTACGGAATGCTATTGCAAGTGTTGTGTGCACTCTGGGAAAAACAGTTCGGAATTTTTTCTTTTGGAGAAAGCATTCGGATAATTCGATGGATGGATGTCTTCACTGTTGCAGCGATCTTGTTTGTTTACTATTGGTATGCGCGAAAACGACCATTGCCTGTTGCCGTAGCATTTTTGATGGTGCTGCCCTGGTATCACACCAATCAGATTTCTCTAGTTTTTCCTAATCTTTCACCCTGGCGCGGTCTCGGCTTCCCGATTGCTTTTCTTGCCTTAATCGCTTGCCAGCGCCTCTCACTGAAGGTTCAAGCACTCTGCTTGGGGTTGACAGCTGGTGTATGTCTCTGGCTCAACACTGAAACAGGTCTGGCCATTTTGGTCGGACTAATCTCATTCTTATACTTCGTCAATCACACACCGGGGAAATTTTTCGCTTTTAAATTCTGGCGCGACTGTGCACTTTTGGTTGGCGGTGCCGTTGTGTTTTCGATTGTTTTCTACTTCTTTATTGCTCTGTCGTTCGGCTATTTTCCGAGTATCGCGGCATACTTTGATTTCTTACAAATTCGTCAGCTAAAAACAAGCGTCGGATATTTCGGTGGTTTTAAAATTGCGTATGCTCCCATCCCAGTTCTTTTCTTGTGCCATTATGCTTACATTCTTTTTCGTGCTTGCAGTCAAAATTCACCATTAACGCGAAGGGACTGCTTCCGCGCTTTTGCCGCAACGACTGCTCTGGTTTGGAGTGCATATTTCTTTAATCGTCCGCACGAGTGGTATTTTCAGCCACAGTTTTTCTTCTATGGCATATTGCTGATTGATACGGTAAGACTGGCACAGTCGCATTCTTGGGTTTCTAAAACTTTTGAAAAACGCAGTATTGCGCTCCTAATCTTGGCTTGTTTAATAGCACCCCAGATCGTGCTTTCTTATGAGAGTGCATCACAAACATTTCGTCGATTAATTGAACAAGTCCTCGTTGAGAAACTTGCGAATCCTGAAGCTCGGAAAATTTCTGGCATATTTGTCGAGCGAAAAATTGCGGACGAGGTTTTCCTGAAGGCTTTCACTGTTGAAAGAGAGCAGGACCTAGACAAAGTCATTTACTTGACTGGAAGTACACTCCTGACGGCAAGGCTCTCAAAGCTTTATTTGCGGGCTGATTTTGACAATCCATATGTGGAACTTGACATGGAAAAGGACACCTCCGCTTTCGTCGAAAGAATAAAGCATTCAGCCATCGAC
>JACMKL010000822.1 GCA_014380105.1 Candidatus Melainabacteria bacterium | reverse complement strand
GTTTCGCCGCCCACCAATAATAATCCTGCCTGGTCGCAGCCTTTGATAATTCCTTGCATCAATTGATCGGCATCTTCGTCGACCAATTTTCCAACCGCGTAGTAATCGAGAAACGCTACCGGTCTGGCACCGACGCAAACCAAGTCATTGGCACACATCGCGACTAAATCAATTCCGATGGTATCGAGTTGCTTGAGTTCGAGCGCGAGCAAAAGCTTGGTGCCAACTCCGTCGGTGGTCAAAGCCATCGCTGTGTTTGCATCAACTGGATAGACCGCAGCGTAGCCGCCGGCGGCTTTCCAGAGCTGTTGATGCTCTGTGCGTTTTGATAATTGCTTCAATCGTCCAACGAAGGCATCAGCCTTGAGGACGTCCACGCCTGCTTCTGAGTAAGTTGTTGGTTCCATTATTTCGTCACCATTGAGTACGCGTTTTGGAAAACTCTCAGGCCGGGCGGTGGTTTGTCCGGAATACTGGGGAGATGTGTCCAGCTCGGATGCTGCGTCCATCTTACGAAAGCTTCGGGGTGAGGCATCAGACCAAACACATTACCTTTAGTATTGGTGAGACCTGAGATGCGATCGAAGCTGCCATTCACGTCAGTGGCGTAGCGCAATGCTGCCTGACTCTTGACTGTTTCTTCTAGATCTTTTCCCGGTGTCAATTTTCCTTCGCCATGTCGGATAGGCAAATCGAAGTCGGTGAGACCCTCTAGCCATGGGCAGGCGACTTTGATATCGACCGATTGTTGAACCCAGCGATTGATAAATTTGCGTCCACTATTTTTTGAAAGACTGGCAAGGCGAACGCCTTCCTTCTTCGACTCAGGCAAAAGACCCATCTGGACAAGCACCTGAAAGCCATTGCAGATGCCGATTAGGAGCTTGCCTTCGTCAACGAATTCGACAAGTGCTTTTTCCATTGCCGCTTGCAATTTAATAGCCATTACTTTGCCGGAGGCAATTTCGTCGCCGAAGGAAAAGCCGCCTGGAATGGCGAGCAGTTGCGCAGACTTCAGTCGCCCTGCGTCTTTCAGCAATTCGCTGGCATGCGTAATATGAGCGTCGAAGCCAGCCAGCTGAAGCGCGAAAGAAGTTTCGTCACCACAATTGATGCCGTCGCCGGTAAGAACTATTGCTGTCGGTTTGGTCGTTCCGTTCATTCTTTCCGTTCCTTCTTAATCGAATGGCAATGGGGTTTCCCATGCCGTTTTCAGCGCTTCGGCACTGAGGCTAACTAATTCGCGTTCCGCTTCCGGAAGTTCACTGTCGATAATGAGCAGACTCTGATCGGTGACAACTTCGCCTATCGGAATGACGTTGAAGCCCTCGAATAGCCGCTCAAATTCGTCTTTGCGCTTCTTGTCGATGGTGACGACAATGTGTCCCGGACCTTCGCCGAAAATAAGCGAGTCAGGTCGAATCACAAAGTCGAAAGTCTTCAGCGCATTCGAGCCGCGTTTTTCATAGATGCCTAATAAGTGCTTGTGGTATTTAGCAATATCGAGTCGCGCTCCCAACCTTGAGCCGATTACACATTCGGCAACCGAGACAGCGAGACCACCTTCGGACAGGTCGTGTGCAGATTTTATCCAGCCGCTTTTGATGGCGGAGTGCAATCTTCTATATAAGTTTGGCGATTTTTCCAAATCCAGCTCAGGCAACATAATGGACTGCCAGCCATTCAGCTCTTCGTAATGGCTGCCTGTAAGACCCAACAAACCGGCTGACAGTAAGTAGACCAGGTCGCCAGCCTTCTTGAACTCCATCGAAATAGCCATGCGCGCTTCAGGAACCCGCCCAATACAGGAGACTAGGAGGGTCGGAGGAATAGCCAACTTGGCGACCCCATCGTCAAAATTATTTTTCATACTGTCTTTGCCGGAAATTAGTGGCGCACCATATGCGATGACTGCGTCATAAAGTCCCTGGCAGGAGCGTACGAGTTCGGCAAGAATGCGCTTACCTTGTGGATTAGTTGCACTGTATACAGGGTCGGGCCAGCAGAAATTGTCGAGCAGGGAGAGCGTGTCGGGGTCGGCACCAACGCAGACCGAATTGCGAACTGCTTCGTCAACCGCACAGATGGACATCAAATAGGTATCGTGCTCGCTCAAGCGCGGGCATATTCCATTGGATACGGAAAGCGCAGGCGCTCTGTCCAATTCGGCTGTCAATCTAGGCAATAGTACTGCCGCGTCGCACGGCGCTTTTTGGGCAGGTCCCATCAATGGTTTGATGACACTCTGTCCGCGCACTTCGTGATCGTATTGTCTAATTATTGCTTCTCTCGAAGAAATATTTGGATGCTTCAACAACTGCAGTAAGACGCGCCCCAAGTGTTCCGGCTGCTTGCCGGTCTTCATGGTAATTTGCGCAGGGCTCCAGTTTGACTCAAGATTGAGCACTGGGCAGCCGTCATGTAAGAAATCTAGTTCGAGAAGAGCAACTGTTTTGCCACCACTGACGACTTCAAAATAACCGCTTTTATTGAATTCGCCGATATCACTGACTTCAACATTATGCTTTTCAGCGAGTGTTTGAATGCCTGGAAAATTCTGAGTTGCTATCGTCATTCTTTCTTGCGATTCGGATACAACTATCTCCCAGTCCGCGAGTCCTTCTTATATCGTTGGCACTTAGTCAAGATTGATGTTGGCGCCACCAGTAAATGTAGCCATTTCGCCAACAGACGAGGATAGACCACCGGCGCCATTGTCGGTGATACCAGTGATATAGCCAAGGTCGCGTGCTTCAATTACAAAGTCGAGCAAACGTTTTTGCGTAAACGGGTCGCCGATTTGCACCGCCGACATCGGTGAGCCTTCGTTCAAAGATTCTGATGAGAAGGTCGCTCCGTGGATTCCGTCTTTGCCGACACGTCCGCCAGCCATGATAATTCGGTCGCCAGCTCTGGTGTGTTTCTTGACTGCATCTTTTACTTCGTCGTTGACTAAGCAGGTCAGAGGCAAGATGCCGCCGGTTCCGCAGAAGACCAGTGGTTTGGCGCGATAGCCAGGGTCGAAGAAGATTGCACCATTTACTGTTGGTATGCCGCTCTTGTTGCCGCCATCTTCAACGCCCTTTCTGACGCCATCAAGAATGGCTTTGGGAGGCAAAAGTTTAGGACGTTTGGCAAGCGCAGTACTCGGATATGCAAAGCAAAATACATCGGTGTTAAACAATGGTTTAGCGCCCAAACCTGTTCCGAGAATGTCACGATTGACGCCCAGAATGCCTGTTAATGCGCCACCATATGGTTCGAGCGCGGACGGTGAATTGTGCGTTTCGACTTTGAAGCAGACTGCAGTTTCGTTGTCCCACTTAACGACGCCGGCGTTGTCTTCAAATACTGAAAGCAAGTCTTTGCGCCATTGCGACAGCTTCTTGGTGGCGTCTTTGATGTAGGTTTTGTACAGGCTGGTGATTGTTTGGACGCGTGCATCTTTCGGCTTGGTGGCATCGGTGTGCGTAATTTTGGCGTTGAAAATTTTGTGCTTGCAGTGCTCAGACCATGTCTGCGCAATCACTTCTATTTCTACATCAGTAGGCGTATCTGACAGCTTGTGCGCTTTTCGGTCTTCGCGCGTCTTGGGCAATCTGAAATACTGGCGAGCCGCTTTCATCTCATCCAGGTTTAAGGCAAGCAGTCTATATTTGCTGAGTTTTTCTAATTGTTCGTCTTCGAGTTCGAGATCGATGCACTTAACTTCCGGTTTTTCAGGAAGAGAAACTTTTGGAAAGGTCAGCAGAGATTCAGGCTTGGCGGACGTTTGATGAATAACAAAACGATCTGTAAGCGGGTGGTAATCTCTATAGATTGCCGAATCCGTAATTTTCTTGGCGTCTTTCTTGAGCTCGCTGCTGTAAAGAAATCCGCGTCCAGATGCCACCTTTACCTGGCAAGAGAATTGCTTGAGTCCAAGGGCTTCTTCAACTGTATGCGCCAGGTTGTCTGTGACTCCAGGCAAGAATTGCCTTTCGGCAAAGAATTCGATTCCTTCATCTTGAAAGCGTTTTAGCCAACTTTCTCGGTCGGATGCTTCACTGACTAGCACTTCTTCGCAGAGCGAATCAGAGAGCACGTCTTTTATGTCTTTCAACATGTTTTTTGAAACTTTCCCATCTGCTTCAAGAACATTTCTTGGAACCAGAAGCCAGTAAAGTGGAAAGGATTTCTTCTCACCTTGAGGAATGACCGCAACACACAAAGTAGCTGTCTCGCTCATTAAAGATGGGTGCAAACCTTCTTTGTAGATTGCTGGCTGCGTCATCTCGTGGCCGTCTCCTTTTCAGTTTTTAGGTCAGATGTGTCATCTTTTACTCGTGAGAAAAACGACACGCCTTTCGTTGAAATATCCTGCAGAACCTGCGGGTACAAATCATGTTCGATGCTCAAGCCGCGCGCCTTGAAGGTTTCAAGCGTGTCATCGGCTTCGCGATTGAATGATGCTTGCGCCAAAATTGGTCCGTGGTCGACGCGTTCGTCTACTAAATGCACTGTCACCCCTGCTACTTTGACGCCATATTCATAGGCTTCTTCATAGCCACGAATACCCGGGAAAGACGGCAGAAGTGATGGATGTATGTTGATTACTCGAAAAAATCCTTCGCTATCTTTGAATTCTGCCAAAAATTGCGGGGACAAAACTCGCATGTAGCCAGCCAGCACAACGAAGTCGAGTTCATGCTTCTTCAATTCTTCGATCACTTTTACTTCGTGCTCTTTGCGCGGCATCCCTGCGTTTGCCACCAGAGCGTGCGGCACTCCAAAGCGTTTTGCAATTTCGATGGCGCCAGCATTAGCGACGTTGACCAGGACAAGTTTGACTGTCACATCGAGCTTTCCGGCAGCGATTGCTTCCAAGATAGCTTCCAGATTTGAGCCTCTTCCGGAGGCAAGCACAGCTATGTTGAGAGGCATCGGCCCACCTCCCGAAGTGCAATGTCCGAGCGGCAAGCCATGTCGTCGAAGCTTACTTTCTTGATTGCTTTGTAGGCATTTTCGCGAGCCTTTTCAATGGTCTCGCCGAGCGCCGTCACGCAAAGCACACGTCCACCGTTAGTTTTCAGGACATCGCCATCAAGCTGTGTACCAGCGTGAAACAAGAAGGCTCTATCTCCCAGGTCTTCGACTGTGATCGCCTTCCCTTTAGAAGAAGTTTCCGGATAATTTTCGGCAGATGCCACCACACAAACACTGGCATCATTTTGCCATTCAACTTTTTCAGCTGCTAGAGTGCCTGTCGTGCACGCCCACAAAAGTGGCAACAGGTCGGACTTCAAGCGCGGCATCAATGCTTGTGTTTCGGGGTCTCCAAAGCGTGCATTAAACTCCAATACATACGGAGTCAGTTGCGTCGTTGGCTCTTCACTTTCGGTACGACCGACCAGAATGCCGGCAAATAGCATTCCTTTAAAACTCAGTTTTCCATCTGCAAGCGATTTTTCAATCGGATCAAGCAAGTGTTTTTTGATTGCATCTTTGTGCGTATCGTAAAGACGCACTGGTGAGTAAGCGCCCATGCCGCCCGTATTAGGACCTTTGTCTCCATCATATCGACGTTTGTGATCCTGGCATGCCGATAGAGGTAGGACGTTTTTTCCGTCTACCAAAATTAGCAGTGACAGTTCGTCGCCGATCAATTTTTCTTCGATGACAACAGTATTGCCAGCATCACCAAATTTGCCGTCTTTAAAGATTATCCCAAGCGCATCGACTGCTTCGTCGGCACTGTCGCAGACAAAGACACCCTTGCCGAGAGCCAGTCCATCAGCCTTGATCACTCGTGCCCAAACGTTAGAGCGCACAAATTTCTCAGCGCTTTCGAAATCGTGGCTGACTTCAAAGCGCGCAGTTGGAATATCATTTTGTTGCATGAAAGTCTTGGAGTGCGCTTTACTCCATTCGAGTTTGGCTGCTTCTTTTGTAGGACCAAAAACTTTGAGACCTTTTGCTTCCAGGAAATCTACAATGCCGTCAGCAAGTGGATTGTCTGGTCCAATTACGATAAAGTCGACGCTATTCTTGAGAGCGAATTCGGCAATGCCGTCGAAATCGGAAACTTGCAGATTGACGTTGGTAATTCTTTCGTCGAGGGCCGTGCCACCATTACCTGGTGCACAATAAATTGTTTTTGAAAGCGGACTTTGGGCCAGTTTCCAGCAGAGCGCATGCTCGCGTCCACCGCCCCCAATCACCATTATGTCGATTTTGCTCTCGATTGCGCCGACCAAAAGTTATCCCACCTATTTCTTTGACTGTGCTGTGCCGACTTTCTGATCGCCCTTCAATGCTGCCGGTAGCGCATCAATATATTGATCGAGAGTCGGATGATCTTTGAAAACTTGTTTGCCCGTAAGATGATTTGTCAGGCAGCCATATAATTTGTTGACGGCTGTTTTTTCCAGTCCGGCAAGCTTTTCTGGCGCAGACTTCAATTCGTCGACAGCAATTTGCTTCCAGTCTGCCGAGCCTCGCTCTTTCGCTAGTTTTTGTGCTTTCTGCAGAGACTTTTCCCACTCACTGCCGCGGTAAATGCGTCGAATCATTTCTTTTGATAGATGAACGCCGCGATATATAAGTCTCAGTTCGTCAGGACCAACGCTGTCTGCCAGCAATAAGACACCGCCTGACGGGTCTTTGTCGTGTGATCCGTAGTCGACAATCATCTCGAATTTGCCGTCCCAGAGTTCTATTCCGTGTTCGGCAAACAGAACAAATAATGCCAGCGCGGAAGCATAAGCCATCTCGCACAGCGACTCGAATTCGTCGCCGCTCAAGCCTGATACATGCGCTGCTTCTTGCACTGTCAGTAGGCGATCTTTAGGTTCTAATTTGGTAAAAAACTCAATGACTGGACGAGCCAACCATTCACCTTCTTTCGGTTTCGCCGCCAATCCGAGCGTGCGTGCGTAATCAGGATTTTTTTCAATGCGCTCTTTGAGAGAACTGCCTGCTGGCATTCCGAAACGGAAGACAATTTCTAAAGGAACAAGTCTTCTTCCTGCACTTTCGCGCTTTGAATTACCCGCTTGAGTCTGCGGATAAAAATATGTAGGTTGTCCATCAATCTGATGGAGACTCGGTCTCTCTACTCTGGCGGTGAGCACTTCCATGAGTGGTGGCTCTGCCTGAAGATTTTCCAACTCAGTCAAAACGGCGCCATTTTGGTGCAAGTTTTTAAAGTGATGAGGGACACCATAATTGGTGACGCCGCATACTCCGGAAAAAACAGGATGATTGAAGCGTTGCTCTAAGAATGATTTGTCGAAGCGCTTCAAGTGTTCGCTCGTTTTTGCGCGCTTGAAGATTTCTGGATTGCCTAATTCATTGAAGAAAAACGCGCCCATGGTTGCTAGAGCGCGGCCTTTGTTTTCAATGGTGTCGGGCATTTTGCCCCAGTCGAACACCGAATAGTCGTCGGTGAAGTGGAAAAACAATCTGTCCTTTGTGTCCGGCGACGAAAAAACTTTCTTCACTGAGCCTTCGTAGAGCAGCTTCAGCCCTTCAGTTGCCCCTAAGTCTGTTTGTTTTTCTTTTCCGGCAGACACTTATATAGACCTCAGCAAGAAGATTTCTTTACTACCGATTCTCTGTCGCGCGTGCGCATTGCTTCAAAGTCCAGACCGGACGAGATGTCGGTCGGGTACGTGCCAGTTAAGCAACCAGTACACAAAGATTGGCTTTCCAACGACTCTTTCAAGCCCTCAATAGTTTGGAAGATGACATGATCGACGCCCAATTCTTCGGCGATTTCTTCACTACTTCGTCCGTAGGCGACTAATTCCTTAGCGCTCGGAAAATCAATTCCGTAATAGCAAGGACTGACTAGTGGTGGGCATGTCGAGAGAAGTGTGACTTCTTTTGCTCCAGCCTGACGGATTAGTTTTACAATTTGCTTGGAAGTATTGCCGCGCACGATACTGTCGTCCACAATCAAGATGCGCTTGCCATCAAACTCGTGAGAGATTGGATAAAGTTTGCGGCGAATTGCTTCAATGCGACTTTCTTGATCGTCCAGAATGAAAGTTCTGTTGACGTATCTGTTTTTGATAAGTAGTTCGCGAAATGGAATTCCCATCGCTTCGGCAACTGCAATTGCAGATACACGACTGGTCTCCGGAACCGGCACTACGACGTCGGCTTGAATGCCTCGTGCTTTAATGTCGCGAGCCAAAATTTGTCCGAGCTTGAAGCGTGAATCGTATACTGACCGCGAATCTATTTCAGATTCGACTCTTGCGAAATATACCCATTCAAACATGCATGGCGAAATCGAATCCTGACGAATGATTCTGCGCTTCATCTCGCCATCTTTGGAGATGTAGACAAGTTCGCCTGTTTCGACTTCTTCGACATCTTTGAAGCCGAGGAAGTTTAGAGCAATCGATTCGCTAGCCAGTGCATATACAGTGGTGCCGTCGGCAGTCTCCCGTTTCCCCAAACAAAGAGGACGTATACCATCAGGATCTCTAAATCCGAAAATATCGCCTTCACCGGTTAGACAAATTATCGAATAACTGCCGACAACCCGCTCCATCAGTCCTTTGACGGCATGAGCGGTGGTCTCAAAATTGATCGGTGTTTCACCCAGCTCGATACTGAGAATCTTCAACATCAGCTCTGAGTCTGATTCTACCCAGCCAGCCGCAACACCTTCTGTACTGACCAATTCGTCGCGCAGCTTATAAAAATTGACGATATTGCCGTTGTGACCGAGTCCCAGCCCCTTTTTGTAATCCAAAAATGGCTGCAACATGTTCGGGTCGTTTCGCCCCACAGTTGCATATCGCGAGTGGCCGAGCGCTGCTTGTCCGGTCAGAGTCTTAAACGAGCGCTCTGAAAAAACGTTTTCAACAAGTCCGCTACCTTTCGTCAAGTGAAAGTTGCCGACCTTCTTCGTATCGATAGTCAGGATGCCTGCTCCGTCTTGTCCTCGGTGCTGCAAATTCATCAGACCGAAAAAGACGTCATAGGCTGAGCCAGGGGTGCCCGTGATAGCAATCAGCCCACACATACGATTCGTCCACCTTGAGGAGGGAGCGTCTTAGACCATAAATGGTACGCCCTTCGGCAGCTGTATCTCACTTTTGCACGTTATTTCTTACAGTTCTTCTCACAAACAAGCTTGACGGCGCTTGACAACTGCCCCATAATTTAAATCTCTTACTAAATGACGAGGACCCCTGACCAAATGGAGCAATCCTATCTTTCGCAAGCGCGTTTTCTCAAATCTGCACTGACCGCGATTGCCGTTTCGCTCACTTTCATCAATACTGCCACTTCGGTCCAGGCGCAGCAGTTTAACGCCACGACTCCGGCAGCTTCCAATCCTTCGGGCAATCCTGCCGCCGCCGCAGGCGCCAACGCACCGTCTGCCGCCAGCAAGGGTTCTGCCGCTGCAGTAGCCTTAGCAGCTGTCAAATCGACCAAGCCATTACCATATCGAGAGAATATTCTTTTAGTCATGCCAGCCCCAGGTGCCGACCGGGACAAGATTGCCGCCGCATTCTCAGACCTGAAAGCCGTGGTGGTAGAAACCTTTGGATCGGGCGATTTGATTTGCTATGCAGTGAAAGTCGAAAGCGGAACCATGGTCGAGCACGAGCTGAAGCTCAGTCAAAATAAGCTTTTCTCGGCTGTGCAGCGCGACTACATTTTCCAGCAACGCTAATTTCAAAATTACTATAACGTTGCCTTTACTTTGGCGCGCCACTAAATGTGGTGGCAATAATTTCGCCTGGCGGCAATTATTCGTTCATATAATACTCATTGGTATTGGGATTGCGTCCCAAATTTTCCCAATGAGACGAACTAATCAAGTTAATAGTGAATGGCGCATTCAAGCCTGTGATTTTCTGTCCACCTAAATTGATCAAAATTAGCGGTGATATTTCACAATTTGCTGCCAGTTCAAGCTCATATTGAAATGGTCCTTCAGGCGAGTCAGGTAGCCATTTAGCCGGAATTTTCTTGGGCTCGGTCACTACTAATTTTTTGTCTGGGCTGGATGATTTTGTAATCAGCAGTGACAATTTTAATTTCTTAGGAGTGACGCCGCCAATTTTCATCATCATATTGGCGATATTAGGGTCTTCGTTCAGCTGTTGAAAAGCACGGCTCAGTGTTTCGGCACGCGCGAGATTGACTGAAAAGCTTGTCACTAGATGATTGGCAAGGCCCCATCTAACCGGTATAACGCCCAAATCCAAAAATGGAATCACAAAAAACATGACGAGCACAACCAGTGAAGCCGCAAATTCAGCAGCGCTAGCGCCTCTGCCTGTTCTTTTGTGGGAGTTAAACGGTTTCAAGTGGACCTTTTGAATGGATCACTAGTTATGTGATCGCTGGCTGCCTATTTTGCAAGAATATCACGTGCGAATTGTTTGAGCGGTCATAATTATAGGCAGTTGAAGGTGACCGATGGGCGAGCAAGAAAACAAATTTAGAGAGATTGAGATGCGAGCGCAAGCCGGTGAGGCTGAGTCGCAATGCACGCTGGCGTTTTATTACGTGCAGGGTAAAGGGGTTGCCCAGAATGCGGCGAAAGCGGTCGAGTGGTACACGCGGGCTGCCGAGCAAGGCAATACTTTCGCGCTCTACAATCTTGCCGACATGCATGCGCGTGGAAGTGGCACTGCGCGCGACATTCAACGCGCCATCGAATTGTACAAACTGGCAGCAGGAGCTGGTGACATTGACGCAGAATTTTGTCTGGGTCTGATTTTTGATCGCGGCGATGGCGTTGAGCAAGACTTAGATCAGGCTATTTATTGGTACACGCGAGCGGCTGAAAAGGGCTCGGCGCGCGCGCAATACGACCTCGGCGTGATCTATCGAGAGGGACGCGGCGTGGTGCCAGATGACGAGACCGCTCGCCGGTGGTTTTTGGAAGCGGCTTCCAATGGCGTTGCCCTCGCTCAGCAAGCGCTGGAAGAATAACCGGCAATTTTATTGTTAAAAGGCCTATTTTGAAGTTGATGCCTGGCTGGCAGCTTTCTTCGCATCAATCGGCACGCCGAGCTTCGTCAAGATTTGCTTTCTTACTTCGTCTTCCTTAAAAGGCTCAGCAGGCAATCCTTTCGCTTTGTTCAATTCATTTCTGGTTTCGTTGATGGCGCGCAAGAGCTGCAAATCATAACCATCTGTGGGTTCTCTGTTGAAACGTTTGAAGGTTGGATCGATCCACCATGGACCAAGACCCTTTTTGTAATCTTCAGGAACCACGGCAATCTTCACATTAGGTTCGATACCTAATTTGTGAATGTCTTTGCCGCCTGCAGTCAGGTATTTGGCGATACTGAAATTCATTCCCGAGCCATCGTCGAGTTTTTGAATTGCTTGTACGAGACCTTTTCCAAACGATTTTTCGCCGACCAATACAGAGCGATTATTGTCCTTCAAAGCCGCTGACAAAATTTCGGATGCTGATGCCGATGAGCCATTGATCAAAGTGATCACAGGTTTTTCAATGATTGGTGTGCCGCGGGCAATTGTGGAAGCCTTGTGACCAGAGCTATCGACAGTGCTGACGATTACTCCGCCCTTCAAGAACATGTTGGCGATTTGTACGGAATTATCCAACAAGCCGCCTGGGTTACTCCGCAAATCGAGAATCAGAGCATCTGCCTTTTCGACTTTCGTAAGCGCATCTTTCAATTCTTCCGGTGCTTTCAATGAGATAAAACTATCGAGGCGAATGTAGCCGATATTGCCCGGCAAAATTATCGCTTTTGTGACAGCCTTGATATTTATTTCCGCACGCTTCAATGGCACTATCACACGCTTTCCGTCGCGCAACATAGTGAGAGAAACTTTGGTATCAATCGGTCCACGAATTTTTTTGACGACTGAATCAAGCGGTTGACCAGCAACCATTTCGCCGTCCACTTCAATAATCTCGTCGCCTGGTAAAACTCCAGCTGTGGCAGCTGGACTGCCTGCGATCGGAGAAATTACCACTATTTTTTTCTGTTCGCTCATGGCGAGTTGAATGCCGACACCATATAAGTGAGCGGAGATTTGATTTCTCTCGTCAGTGAATGCATCGGGATTTAAGAATCTTGTGTAAGGGTCGCCGAGACTGGCGAGCATGGTTTCGATTGCCTTGTAAGCATCGTCCTTGGTTTTGATTTTCGTGTCGTAATGATGTTCCCAGCGCGAAAAATCCTGTCCGCCAAAACTTTTTTCGTAAAACGAATCATTGATGATGCGCCAGACTTTGTTATACAAAAGAACAGGTGACACCGAGGGTGATGGCGCCTGCGCAATCAGTTGGTGACTCGATTCTTTTTGAGCCGTAATGCCTTCAAGCGCGCTTACCGGATTGCTTACAATCGGCAAACTGATCGAAACCGCGGCGACGGCGCCAAATAAAGTTCTAAAAAATGTTGATTTCATTGGTCGAGCCACCCTGTTCTCCCGTAAACGGAGCCGCACGCTTCTAGAACTTCGCCCCTTAACATCCGGCGAAGCTGCCCAAAGCTGCCTAATAGTATAGAAGGTTTGATGGCAGATACAGGCAAAAACTGAAGCTCCATTAAAAGAGTCGTTGCCTGCAAAGAAAAGTTCCGCATGTGGCATCCTTTTAACTTGGCTTCCAAAATCACTTTGTGCCTGTGACCGCATCTTTTAACTTTTCAATTGGTCCCTTCAGCTTTGCATCGAAGAAGTCGACGACGTCTTTCATTGTGTCTGGTGTCAAGAACATGTGTTCGCCACCTTTGACGACCTTGTAGTCAACGTCGGCATTGTGCTTCTTGAGCGCTTCTGCAAATTCTTTACTTTGCCCAGGTGGGACAACATTGTCGGCGTCGCCGTGCATTATCAAGAAGGGAACTGCTTTGTCTTTGAGTTGCAAAACTGGGCTGGCTAAGCGAGCGTTCGCTTCCGTCTCTTTAATGTCGCCACCCAGAAATTGCTTTACAGGCGCTTT
>JACMKL010000821.1 GCA_014380105.1 Candidatus Melainabacteria bacterium | reverse complement strand
TTTTTGACTGAGCTTTTCAGTCACGATCTCAGTCACCTTCTTCAAGGCGGCTGCGATCATCTCAGGTTGTTTTCCGCCAGCTTGAGCAAGTTGTGGTTTGCCACCGCCGCTGCCACCACAAATTTGGGCTGCTGCTTTGACTAACTCACCAGCGTTCAATCCGCTCTTTGTAAGCGAATCAGAAACCGCTGTCACGATCGAGACCTGCTGTGCACCTGTGGTTGACGCAAGTGCAATCACCATATTGTCAGCGCGTGCTTTCAAATCTTCGGCGATCGATTTTAATCCATCTGCCCCAAGATTTTCAACAACTTCAGCTATCAGGCTGACTCCACCAATGTGTTTAGCTTTGGCAAGTAGTTCCGGAACTCTCGATAAGGCCAGTTTGGCTTCAAGACCCTGAAGTTGTTTTTCACGATCTTTGAGCGAATCTTGTAGACGTTCGATCTGCGAAGCGAGTTCGTTGGGTCGAACTTTCAAAATCTTGGAGGCATCCGAAAGATAGGCTAATTGATCATTGAGATAATTCCAAGCTTTCGGTCCTGAAAGTGCTGATACTCTGCGCGTACCTTGAGCGACACTTTCTTCAGCAATAATTTTGATAGGTCCAATTTCTCCCGTATGTGACACATGGGTGCCACCACAGAATTCCAGCGAGAAATCGCCCATGCTGATTACCCGAACGATGTCACCATATTTCTCACCGAACATAGCAATAGCGCCGGTTTTCTTAGCTTCATCATTGGACATTTCTTGAGTAATGACAGGAGCGTTTTTCTTCACCCAATCATTCATCAATTGTTCTACCTGACGCAATTCATCAGCCTTAGGCTGCTTGTCGAAAGAAAAGTCAAAGCGCATGTAGTTCGGACCGACTAATGAGCCAGCCTGAGTTACATGTTTGCCGAATAATTCTCGGACTGCTGCGTGAAACAAGTGAGCCGTACTGTGGTGCAGCATGGTTTGCGTGCGGTGTTCCTGGTCAACGCTGGCATTCAGTAATTGCCCTGATTCGAGCACGCCTGATATTGCTTTGACTCTATGCAGAAATAGACCTTCCTGCTTCTTCGTATCAAAAACATCCAATCTTGCATCATCGTTAATAAGCTGCCCAATGTCTCCGACTTGTCCACCAGATTCGGCGTAGAATGGCGTGTTATCGAGCACGACGTCAGCCTCATCGCCCTCTTGTATCTGGTCAACCAAGTGACCATCTTTAATGAGAGCAATTACTTTGCCACTTCCGGACGTGCCTTTGTAGCCACTAAATGCAGTGGCGCCATGTTTTTTGACGACTTCGCCTAAACCCTTGTCGCCCGCAATAGCAATATTGAAATTACCAACTGCTGATATTTTGCCATGCTCTTCTTTTGCTTTGGCAAATCCTTCCATATCGACTGTTTTGCCGCGTTCTAACGCAATTTCAGCAGTCAGTTCAACTGGAAAACCATAAGTAGCATAAAGATCAAATACTTCTTTGCCAGGCAATACTGACTCTTTTTTCTCGAGCAATTCTTCGAGCAAAGCGGTGCCGCGCTCGATGCTTTTGGCAAAGCGCTCTTCCTCTTCTCTCAAGTGTTTGATGATTGCTTGTTCGTGCTCTTTTAGTTCTGGATAATGCTCGCTGTATGTTTCAACGACTTTTGGAACCAATTTATAGATGAACGGTTCGGTCAGACCCATTAAACGACCAAATCTAGCTGCACGCCGTGTGATGAAGCGCAAAACGTAACCGCGCCCAATGTTGCTTGTGCGCACGCCGTCTGCAATCAAGAACGAAACACAACGGACATGGTCGCAAATGATTTTGATGTAGCTGTCTGTTTTGTGCTCAGGTGAGCCAGGCTTTTCTTCTTTCGGATTGCCACCAGTGTAGGTAACTTTTGCAAGACTGCAAACTTCGTCAAGAATTGGCTTGAATAAGTCGGTTTCGAAATTGTTGTTCTTCTTTTGTAGAACGACAGCAACACGCTCGAGACCTGAGCCAGTGTCTACGTTTTTATTTGCAAGTGGAGTGAACGAGCCGTTTTCATCTTTAAACATTTCCATGAAAACGAGATTCCACAATTCCAAATATCGGTCGCATTCACAAATGCCAATTCCGCACTTCGAGCTGTCATCGCTGCAGCCATAGTCTGGACCACGGTCATAATAGATTTCCGAGCACGGTCCGCAAGGGCCTGTCGGACCAGGAGGTCCCCAGAAATTGTCTTTGCGAGACATGCGGATGATGCGCTCTGGTGGCAGACCGACAGCCTTGTTCCAAATGTTGAAAGCTTCCTCATCGGCGGGATTTAATTCATCGCCTTTGAAGATAGTTACTGAAAGCTTTTCAGGCTCTAAGCCCAATTCCTTAGTGACAAATTCCCAAGCCCATGGAATGACTTCTTTCTTGAAATAATCGCCAAAGCTGAAATTGCCGAGCATCTCAAAAAATGTATGGTGTCGAGCAGTTCTGCCGACATTTTCAATATCTGAATCTTTTCCGCCAGCGCGTGCGCATTTTTGCACGGTCACAACGCGTGGAGGCTCTGGAATGGGGCTTTGACCAAGGAAAATTGGCACAAATTGAACCATGCCCGCTGATGTAAGAAGCAAAGTAGGATTTGCGGGAATCAGACTAGAGCTGGGCATATAACTGTGCCCGCGCTTCTCGCTGAAGTATTTGATGAATTTGTCTCGAATCTCTGCGCCCGAAAATGTCATGTTGCCTCCAAAGCAATCAGTCCATCGAATTGATGGATCATCCAGTATAACCCAGCTGGATAGCACTTTGCCTGCACTCTTTCGTGGCTGAATTTTCCGAGATGCGCCTGTTTAAGCGACCTTCTAAATCCAGAATGCTCTGAAATCAACTGACACTCGACAACTACACATACCTTCATGTCTTGCTCCGTGCTCTTTGAAATCCAGTAAAGCGAGTTGCTGAGACACTTGAGCTTGTTTCTCAAGAGTCTGTACACCAGCCTGTTCTGGTGGCATTAGGGCTCAAAATCTGCTAGATTTCTCTTTTCCCTGTCACCCAATTCAGTAGATAGTGCCAACGTGAAACTTCGCAAAGTCCTCATTGTTCCCAAGAAGTCCACCTATCAAATTCAGGCGGTCGAACATAAGGAAATCAATTTTTTAAAGTTGCTCGAGGAAGGTCATCAATCGGTGACTCGGGTCAAAGTCGCTCATGAAGAGCACATTGACACTCTCGATCACTTACACCGCCTCCTGGATGAGCGCGGCATCGAGCACAAAGATGTCGTCCGTGCAGATTTGGAAGGACGGATCAGAGACGTTGATTTAGTTATCTCTGTTGGCGGAGACGGCACGTTCTTAGATGCTTCACACCACGTAGACAGCGTTCCATTACTTGGTATCAATTCATCGAGTTCATCAAGTTTTGGTCATTTTTGCCTGGCTGGGCGCAAAAATCTTGAGCTGGTTTTGACTGACATCGAGAACGATGCAATTGAAACCATCAAACTTTTGCGATTAGAATTATTGTTGAATGGCAATCTTTTACCAGACCTCGTTTTAAACGAAGTGCTTGTTGCGCACTCGAATCCAGCCGCCACTAGTCGATTTATTTTGCATCTCAGAAACCTCATTGAAGAACAGCGTTCTTCCGGAATTTGGGTCGGTACAGCGTCTGGTTCGACCGGTTCACTTCGCTCTGCGGGTGGCACGGTGCTTCCGATTGACGATCAGCGCTATCAGTTTGTAGTTCGTGAAGCATGTATGCGTCCAAACGAAAAATGGGATTTGACGCGTGGAATTCTTGACCGGACGGAGCAAATAAAGGTTATCTCGCAAACTCGTACTGGAACTTTATTCATTGACGGACAGCATATCGAGCATCATTTTGGACTTGGAGATGAACTAATCATCCGAGCAAGTCAGTACGACCTGAAAGCTTACGCAGACCGAGACGTCAACGACATTTTTCTCTAATTGCAGGCGGTGACCTAGATGGCAAATAATGACAGAGTCGCTGTTGCATTCGGCAAATTAGCGGCTCGCACAATTAGGATGGTCGGAGCTGGATTAGGTTCTAATCTACCTGGGAAAGTGGCTCGCAAGCTGGCTCCAGATGTATTGTCGCATTTAGCTGGGCAATCAAAGCGCGGTGTTCTAGCTGTCACCGGAACAAATGGAAAAAGTACTACTTCCGGACTGTTGTCGTCAGTTTTAAAAACGGCTGGTTTCACCCTGATCCACAATCGTCAGGGTGCCAATTTAGTGACAGGTATCACCGCCACTTTAGTGGATGCCGCATCCTGGGACGGACATATAAACACTGATTATTGCCTTTTTGAAATTGACGAAGCTGCACTGCCCCTGGTGGCAAAGGAGACAACGCTTTCGGTTGTTGTCGTGACAAATTTATTTCGCGATCAGCTTGACCGTTTTGGCGAACTCGATACTACCGCGCGTTTGATTGAGAAGGGGATTAAGGTCTGTCAGTCCCCAGCAGTACTGAATGCCGACGATCCAAATGTATGCCAGTTGGTTCCGGAAGTGTCTCGTGTTTTCTTTGGAATTGATTCTGAAAATTGCGAAATCGATAGCAATAAAAATGATCCGAACAAAGAATCAAATAACAGTTCACAATCCATGGAATTATCTTACTGTCAAAAATGTGGCTCTGAAATCGCTTACGATTGTGTGTTTTACGGACAATTAGGACATTGGCGCTGTTCTTCTTGCGATTACAAAAGACCAGATCCGACAATCGTTGCAACCAACATTCAGCTATCAGCAACTGGTTCGCGCTTTAAATTGACTGATCGCAAAAATTCGCTTTCTGTTGAAGTAAAACTGCCAATCCCAGGACTGTTCAATGTTTACAACGCACTCGCTGCAGCATGTTGCGCGGTAAAACTGGGTGTCACTCTAGAGTCGGTTAAACAGGGTCTGCAGAATTACACAACCTTGTTCGGTCGTTCTGAAAAAATTAACTTGCTTGGTAAGCCTGTATTGATTCAATTGATCAAGAATCCAGCGGGGGCAAGTCAGACAGTCAAGGCTGTTGTCGAAGATAAAACAGCCAGGGTTTTAATTGCGATTAACGACAACCTGGCAGATGGTCGAGATATATCTTGGCTTTGGGATGCAGATTTTGAGCCTTTAGCAAAATTGAAGGGTCAGTTCATTGTGACTGGTCGACGTGCTGATGATATGGCCGTGCGCATGAAGTATGCAGGCGTAGAAGCAGAGCGCATAACCTGTATTCCAAAATTAGAAAAAGCGCTCAGGCAAGCTTTAGATGAATTGGGACCTGACGAAACGCTCTGGGTCCTACCTACATATACATGTTTGCTAGAGCTGCAAAGAATCGTGCGCACTATGGGGCAAACACTTGCGGGAACTTAAGTCCTATTGTTGAGTTAGCCGATTTTGAAATCTATTTTTTGAACTTTGCATCAACGAGGGAACTGGTAAGCACATTCCTCGTCGCTCTAAAGGCAGTTAGCGAGGGAAGAAAATGAGCGAGCAAGCGACAAAACCAGCCGAGGAAAATCCAATCTATAATCCGGCAGCCGATGTGACCGATCTTCAGAGTCAGGTTGGTAAACAACAACAACCGGATTCAGATCCAGCACAAACTTCTAACCAAACTGGTAATGAAGGCAAGGCAGATAGTCACGACCCAGCAGCGCATGAATCTAAGGCAGCTGAGGAAGGCAAGGCAACCGGCGCTGCCGGTGGCGATAGACCAAATGCTTCTGGGGAGGCAACCCAAGATAATGAGGGAAAGCCCTCAGCGGCAGCTAACGCAGCTGCCGCTCCAGCTCAAACTCCATCTGTTGAAAAAAACGGAGATGGCCAAAAAGAACAGGCTAAATCACCTGAGAGTAAAGGTGGAGAGCCAAAGTCTGCTGCGGCGATAGCAGCGGCTAAAGACAACGCGAAGAAGGCCGGCGGCGCAGCTCCAGCTGATGCTGCTGCGAAGCCTGAGACCGGCGAAGCAAAACCAGAAGCAGCACAACCGGAAAGCGGTGGAGCGAAACCAGAAGCAGGCGCGAAAGCCGAAGGCTCAAAACCAGATGCCAAAGCTGATGGTTTGAAAGCAGAAGGTGGTGGCAACGGATACTATCCACTAACCGATTTGCAATTTGACGTGGCAAAATTAGTTACTGAAAAATCAAAAGCTCTCGAAGCCTACCAAACCTATGCACGCGATAGTTTTGGCAATAAAGAATTGCTCAAAGTTATTGAAGACATGGCGAGCGACGATAGAAAGCACATCGAGAGTCTGAAGAAATTTCTCGGCAAGTGCTAACAGAAAAATAGAGTTCGCGATTCTCGCGAGTTCAAATTAAAAAGGACTGTGATTTACTCTCAGTCCTTTTCTGTATATGTGATATATTCGGCTCTATTTGCCAGGAATAGCTTTAAACAAATCTGAGACATCTGCATCATCTGCGGTGCCTTTTTCCTTCAATAAAACCTCCATCTCACTTCGAACTCTTTTGAATTTGATATTTTTTGGTGGTTTGTAAATTGATAAATCTACTGGCCCTTTTTTGAGGAAAGTCGTGTTCAATAGCATGCCCCGATTTTGACCACCAGATACTCGCAACGGTAAACCATACCCAATTGGGATGTAGCAACACAAAGAAGCAACATCGCCGACTTCTTTGGGTAGTCCCATCTCTTGCGAACAAGCGAAATCGTAAACGACTGATGGTTTTGCAGTTCCGTCTTTTCTGACTTTAACCCATTGATAGTGTTTAGCTTTTACTCCCGCAAAAATTTCGATGGCCGGTTTTCCCGGAATTACCTTCGAATCGTAAACTGTCGGATCTGCTTTCACAGGGGTGCGTCTTTTGAAGTCTTCTATCGTTTCGTCAAAAATGAAGTTTGTTTTTTCATTCCAAAAAGTCACTTTCCAGCCGGGCTTTGACAATGTAATTTTTATATCTTTCATCTCCAAGCGAATGCCTTCGCTTGAAACTACAGTACTAACCATTCCATAAATTTGACTGTTTTGCCGCATGTACCAACCTTCAGTTTTGGCGAAACAAGGGTTACTCGTTACTGGCAAAACCACGAATAGCAAGGCAAGAATTTTTGAAAAACTAATTTTATCGGCTGAAAGGATATCTGACATACTTCTTCCAGGCTCAGGCTTGTAGTAAGCGACTTCTATCTAGACTAATAATCATACCCGCACATGCGGATAACTTATCTCTTTGGCTGTATGTTCTCGTAATTGACCGTCTGTGGTAGATAGATGGATAGTAGGACTCTAGGTTACCGAGTGCCAAGATGCAGGAAGATCAAAAGCAATCTCTCGACGACCAGTCACTGAAGTCCGGTGTGGACGAGCGTACGAAAAAAATGGATTTGTCGCAGTTTGATACGCTTGGAAATGAGCCTCAATACGACGAAGACCTGGAATCTCGTCCGCTCATTTTTGATAATGTCTGGCATATTCTGGAGCGCCTGGGCGAAGGCGGAATGAGCGTTGTTTACAAGGCAAGGCACTTAGACTTAAATCGTCTGGTTGCCATCAAGGTTTTGCTTCCTCATCTGACCAGTAATACTAAAAACTTGCAGAGATTTAGGCAGGAAGCTGTCACCGCTAGCTCGCTAAATCATCCAAATTTAATTCATGTGGAAAATTTTGGACAAACACCTGATGGACGCACGTTTATCATCATGGATTTTGTCGAGGGCGAGAGCCTAAGCGAGTTGCTCGCCAAAGAACGTAAATTGGATCCAATTCGCGCTCTGTTCATTTTTGTACAAGCCGCCAATGCTCTTCAACACGCTCACGAGCGCAATGTCATTCACCGAGATTTGAAACCCAGCAACATCATGTTGATCAAAGGTGACGAAGGCGAATCCGTGAAGATCGTCGATTTTGGTATCGCCAAGTTACTGCTGGATGACGACGATCAGATGCAGCATCTAACCCAAACCGGTGAGGTTTTTGGCAGTCCGGTCTACATGAGCCCGGAACAGTGTCGAGGCGAAAAATTGGATGCGAGGTCAGACATCTATTCGTTTGGTGTCCTGATGTACGAAACCCTTGCTGGTCATCCACCTCTCAAAGGCACCAATGTCTTGGATACCATGCAAAAACATCTCTACGAGCAACCAAATCCTTTGGTTGAAGGCAATGCACCTGACAGCTTGCTCAAACGGTTAAACGTGATTGTTCTGAAAGCGATGGACAAAGAGCGTGGTAGTCGATATAAGTCGATGCTTGAATTGCAGGATGACCTCAATAGTTCGCTGCTTGCAGCAGAAAAGGACTGGCGACAGCGCTCAAAACTTTTACAGCGCAAATATAAAAATCTAAAATCACAAAAAAAGGTGTCACCGAAGATGGTGGCAACAGTTTCACTTTCAGTGTTTGCTTTACTGATCTCGGGATATCTTACTTTTCGAGAAGTAGTGTATGATCCCGCCGTGTTGATGAATTTCGAGAAAAATTCATTGTATTCAACTTTGGTTATCCCAAAAACTTCTCCTGAAAGCGAGGGATTTTCGCAGGTTGCTGAACACATGAGCGTAGTGCGAGATCGAGATGTCGATTTATGGGAAAGAATAGAAAAGAAGATAGTTGCCAAAACTGCCACCTTTACGGATTACAAAATAATCGATACTGAGTTAATACCGAACACCACAGAAGCAGCTAAGTTCTATAAGAAAAATGGCAAATGGGATGCAGCGATTCGCTCTTATGCTCTTTTGATTGACATTAACAAAAAACTATCGCAGGAGAATGCTGCAGAGTTTGTCAGCTTTTACAAAGCGCTTGGAGAGATCTATTTGGTGCAGGGGAGATATGCGCTTGCTTTAGAAAAATTCAACAACGCAGATAAGATCGGAAGAAAAGGAATGACAGCAAATACAAGGAGTGAAGTTCTTAACCAGCTTCTGTTTGCAAGAGTCCGAATTTGCGTTCATGAAAAAAAATATGACGTAGCTGAGGACATCGGTCAAAAGTATCTTGATAATGAAAGAGCAAAGAGAAATAATAGTGCGCCAAATTCTGATGTTATGCTTCAA
>JACMKL010000820.1 GCA_014380105.1 Candidatus Melainabacteria bacterium | reverse complement strand
GATTTTGCGACGCTTTCAATATTCCGGTCATCACATTTGTCGATGTGCCGGGCTATTTGCCGGGCAAAACCCAGGAGCACAACGGCATCATCAGACATGGTGCAAAACTTCTCTATGCCTATTGCGAAGCATCAGTTCCAAAATTAACCGTCATTACTCGTAAAGCCTATGGTGGTGCCTTCGACGTAATGGGTTCAAAAAATGTCGGCGGCGACTTCAATTTCGCCTGGCCTACAGCTGAAGTTGCAGTTATGGGTGCAGACGGTGCCGTCAATTTACTCTACAGAAAAGAGTTGGAAAGATTGAAAGGGGCAGAGCAGATAGCTAAGCAAAAGGAATTGGTTGCAGAATACCGCGAACGTTTTGCAAATCCGTATGTTGCCGCTGAGCTTGGCTATGTAGACGATGTCATTTTGCCTTCAGAGACGCGCAATCATTTGGCCGCTGCCTTGTCTGCTCAAAAGAACAAACGAATCGAAAGACCAAAACGCAAACATGGAAATATTCCGCTTTAGTTTTGTATTACTTATGAGCGCCGCTGCGTCTTTTCACGGGCAAAGCAGGCTGCACGAGCTGAAATGAGAAGCGACCTTTCTGATCGGAAGGTGGTCTCAAATCATTCGGGTGGAGAGCAGTTTCATCTCCAATGATATTTGGGTCATCTTCTAAAAACCCGCGAGGGGAGGTTTCATTCGAAACATCCGACCCTGAAGCATCTTTCAAGGCGCCCAACTGATGGGTTTCAGCCTCAGAATCGTCATTATCCAGATCAGTGCCGTACTCAATCAAATCGATGTGAATGTTGAGCGGCGCCGGCAAGACCGATTCATAGCGAGCAACCGGATCTTGACCACCGATCATTTTTTCGACGTGTGTCAAAAGTGCTTTTGAAAAAGGCTTGGGAGCGACTATCAGTATGGCTCTCAAGGAAGGTCGCTTGCGATCCAATTGTCCGGCGCGATGAAGTAATTCCTTGAGCGTACCGATAACATATTTCTCGTCTTTCCATTTGGCATGGCTTTGCACCACCAGTGCAAGAACGGTCGTGGCACCATTAGAGTCTTCAAAATGGACGTCAAAAATTGGTAAATCTTCTTTCCGAAAGAGACCTTGAGTGACCGGATAAATTGAGACCTTGATTGCCCGAGCGATAGATTCCCAGAGTGCTTTTTGTCTGTTGTAAAGCCCGCTTCGATGAAGAAGTGAGAAAAAATCCGTAACAACAAAGTTTACGAATTCGGACACTTCTGCGACCACTTTTCCTGTTGTTTCGGAGAGGTCGACATTGGCACAGGCTAGATTAAGATCTTGAGGTGCACAACTGCGAGCCTCCGCCACCACATGGTTTAGCGTGTAAGCGGCAGGGTTGAGGACCTTGATCTGGATCGTTTGCGTTTCCGGTAATGACATCAAGCGAGCTTCCTAATTATCAGTATGAAGATACTTACGCGCGTATCGTGGTACATCATATGTTAGCGGTATGAGCACTGTTCGCCTTTGGAGGGGGTTGTTTTCGGTCCGAAAGCGTATTTGAACCCACCAGTTATCCCACAAAATCCATCCTGAGTCCCGCCCGAATCAGGTAAACTGGATGAGTGGCTGCTTGGCGGTCGGCAACTCGATTGTCTTCATTCGGAGTTGCTGATTGGGGTACCACATCTGCTTTTGCAGGTAGTGCTAAGGCGTAGCACGGCGTTATTGCGCAATTAATGCAAGTATTAGCCTCATGACGTCCCGCCCAAACGCAATTCATGGCTATTCTTTCCGTATGTAGACGGTTGTCCCAAAAAAATGCCCATCCTTCCTTCGCGAAATAATTTCAATCAAGCTGCCTCGGCGGTGCTTTTCGAATTAAAGAAAGGCAATAAAGAGCAGCGCAATGATTTCGTTTGGACTCATCAAGAGCGCTTCTATGCAATCGCTTACATGGCGACGGGTAACCCGGAAACTGCCACAGAATTGACGATTATGGCGTTTCGCAATGCATTCGCCGCCTTAAAACATACCAATCCCAAAACTGTGAATATGCCACTCTGGTACTGGGTGTCACAATTTATCGTTGACGCCTGTGCCGAGTATCATTCACAATTTACCGGTCCGTTACCACCAAATGCTCGCACGGATCCAGCTTCCGACGGCTCGAGCAATATGGACTGGGAAACAACCGTCATTCTCGGAACGCAAAGAGTGCGCAGATGCCTGAGCACGTTGTCCGAAGAACAACAAAAGGTTTTCATGCTCAGACACCAGTTGGATCTGACTTACGAGCAGATGGGTTCGGTTTTGCACCAGCCGAAAGAAACCATACAAGCATGGTTGTACAGAGCCAGGGTGCAGATAGTGAAATGCTTGGGCAGGGGTTAGTAATTTATATCGATGAAAGAAAGCGGTAACTGATAATGAATTGCAGTCGATTCCGACACCTAATTCAACAACGATTCGATATGGATCTGCAGGCGCAAGATGAGCGCATGCTGTCTGCTCACCTCGAAACATGCGAGTCCTGCGCGAAATTTCACCATCAAATTCAACAAGTTTTGTTGGCAGCTGACGATGTTCAGCTTCCTGATGATATGACGCCGCCCCAACCTGAGGCATTAGCCAGAGCAATTATGGAAGATCTTCCTGAACAAAAAGTTTCACCATTTGCTTTCATCAGCACAATGTTCGGGAAGGGCAAAGCGAAACCTGACAAAAAAGGTGGACAGGGCTCTGCAATGGGCGCTCCGGCAGCACAGCAAGGTGGTCGCGGCAAAAATAGCACCATTCCCCCTATGGATATGGAACCAGCTGGTGGCAGTCGTTTTCCACATCGCTCCCAGTTTCCAACCAACCAAAATCAACAAAATCCTATTCAAGGACAACAGCAACAGCAGCAACAATATGACGACACTATTCCTCCACAAATGCAGCCACCGGCAGCAAGAGGTAAGGCACCGGAAGATCATTCTGGCACCGCAACACGTCTAAAGGCAATTGCTAAAGGCATGTCCGAACCATTGATGGATAGCCGCGAAGCGCAATCCACCACGCGATCTCTTGGTGAAAAATTCGGCATGGCTGGACCAAACCAGTTGACCGAAGATCAACCTTTGACACTTGCCGAATCTATAAGAAGGAAGATTGCCGAATCTCAAAGAGCAACTGGTGAGCACGAACCTATTTCAATTGAAGACGAACTCGGGCCCGGTCCTAACGCTGCCAGAGCCGATGAAGAATCCAATTGGATGAAGCCGCAGAATCTTCCGAATCGTCAACCTATGAATGAGTCGACCGGACTTCCTGGTCAGTCGAACAATAATATGCCTATGCCTGGCGTGCCTGCGCAAATGGGTGGAGCACCACCTTTGCCTGGAATACCAGTACAAGGTCAAGTGCAACAAGGCCACGACATTAGCCCTCCCGGAATGGGATCTTGGGGCAAAACGGGACCGACCGAATCTTCGGCTTGGGGCGGACCACCGGCAGGAGCTGCCGCTGCTAGTCAATCTGCAGCGGGTGGCGCACCACAGGCAGTGCCTGGTCAGTCCGGTGGAGCATGGGGAGATAAAGGTTGGCAAAACGATCCCAAAGGAAACGCGGGTGAAGATGCCGACTGGGGACCACCTCCACAAGGCGGTGCCTGGGACGATCCTGATGAAGTAGCGCAACAGCCTGTATCAAACAAGTTTGGTGCACCACTACAGCCACCCGCATTCAACAAACCGATCGGCGGACCAGTTTTAGCAGGTGGTGACGCACAACCAGCAGTAAATCAAGCATGGAACAAACCATTGCAGCCCGGACAATCCGGCTCGCAGCCAGCCTGGGCTCCAGGTGGTGGTGGCGGAGCGGCAGCAGATGCCTGGGGTGGTGCGCAAGGCGGAGGTTGGAATCAACCGGTCGCTCAACCAGAACAGCCGGCGCAACCGGCACCACAACCGGTGCCAGCTCCTGCGGCAGAAACAAATTCGTGGCATGGCAGCGCACCTGACAATTCGGCTTGGGCCGGTGGTCAGGCTGGCGGATGGCAAGCTGGACAGCCAGTCAATCAAGACCCAGTCGGACAACAACCTCCACAAGCACCTGCACCACAGGCAGTGCCTGACAGTTGGGCGACTCCTCCACAACAGGCTGGAAGTTGGGGACAACCAAAAGCTGAAGAAGCACCACCGCAACCAGGTGCCCCTGTCAACGGTCAGCCCGCTGGTAGCCCAAACGGCGCATGGGGTCAGGCTCCTGGTGAAAATTCATGGGGTCAGGTCGGTCAGAAACAACAATCACTGGGCGACAGTTGGGGCAATGCTCCCACAGCACCAGGTGGTTGGGGCCAAGGCAACAACTCTTGGGGTGGTGATGCAGCTCAAGGCGCATCTAACCCATCCGCCAATGCTGGAGCACCAGCCGGTGCACCACAGGCAGCACCAGCAGCAGAACCGAAAAAGACCGGAACAGCATGGCAAGTAGATCCTGAACAAATTGAGACCGGCACATGGAGAGCTTTTACACCGGGCTCTGATGCACTAGTCTCAAATGCTCCTGCTCCTCCTAAAGGATGGGGTGCACCGTCACCAGCTCCAGCGATGCCACCTGCACCACCTCCGGTACCAGCAGTGCAAGCTCCTACAGCCGATGCCCAAAATCGTTGGGACAATCCTATACAGTCACGTCCACAAGCAGCAGCACCTACTGATAGTCAAAATCGTTGGGACACTCCAATTCAAGATCGTGGACCAGCTCCGGACGCAGCTCCAGTAGCAAACAATCCATGGGGAACACCTGCTCCAAATTCAGCACCGGCACCTATTCCGATGCCGCAACCAGCTTCTCAAGCACCACCACTCCCCGGCACCGGAGCAGGTATTCCAAAAGACTCCATCATGGATCGTCTGACGAATGTCCTTTCGGAAAACCAAGCTCCAGGGATGCCAGATGACGAAGCGGCTCGTTGGGACATGCCTATTCAAGATCGCTTAAAACTAGAAGCTGCCCAAGCTGCTCAAGCAGCAAAAGCAGCTCAACCTGTCGCTCAAGCACCAGCACCTTCGCACGGTGAGTCACGTTGGGATGTACCTATACAAGATCGTCCGGGCGTGCCAAAGTCGCCAGAGCTTTCAGCACCGCCACCAAGATGGGATGTACCTATACAGGAGAGAACGCAACAACTCACTCCTACAACGGCAACACCAGAAGGCCAACAGTTGGCTCCTCCTGCTCCGGCATGGGGCGCGCCTCCAGTCGTCCCTCAAGCGCAGGGAGCACCAGGTGAAGCTAAACCAAATCCATTTGCAATGCCTGCTGATCAAGTAATCACTGCTTCGAGTTGGGATTTGCCTGTAGTAGAAGCGCAAGATCAACTACATATGCAAGATCCGCCTAACGGCGCTCCGCCTGCACCATTTGCGCAACCCTTTGGACAACCACCTGTGGCGCCAAATACTGGCGGTCAGTCTGGAGCATCAGCGCGCATCAACCCGCCACCTTTTAATCCGCAACCATTCGGTCAAGCACCAGCAATGCCACCGCCGCCGCCGCCGACTCCGCAATTTGCACCTCCAACCTTGCCGGTTCCTGAAACCAATAAGACTGGCTCTCTGTTCAATGTAGACGACAGCGAAATTGACAAGATTTTCTCAGAGCATCTCGGTATTAATGATGCTGCACCTAATGCAGCGCCAGTAAAACAGGCCGGTCCTTCGCAACCTGCTGTGATGAAGTCGTTGCCGATTACACCGTCAGAATCGCCATGGACTCCACCACAACCAGCCGCAACAACTCCTGCCCCTGCTCCTGCAGCGGAATCGCCTTGGGCTCCTGCAGCTGCCCCCTTAGAATCAGCCTGGTCACCGGGTCCATCAAACATCGAAGCGGCCTGGTCTCCTGCTCCAGCTCCAGTTGAACCAGCTTGGTCACCTGCAGCTGCCGTTGAATCAGCCTGGGCACCGACTCCAGAACCAGCTCCAGCTCCAGCTCCAGCTCCGGCTCCAGCCTGGGCTCCTGCTCCGACTGCAGAACCTGCTAGTTCCGCTAATCCGTGGGGACAGCCATTTGCACCTGCGGCAGTGACACCACAAACGGCTGATCCGGCACCACAACCTTTTGGAGCTCCACCGCCTCCACAACCCTTTGGAGTAACTCCGCAACCATTCGGTGCACCGCCACAACCATTTGGCGCACCACCGCCGGCGCCTGCTCAACCATTCGGTGCACCGGCTGCCGCAGCGCAACCGTTCGCAACACCGCAGCCACAACCATTTGCGCCACCAGCTCCAGCGCCAAATCCATTTGCGATGCCGCAAGCAATCGCTCCTGGAGTCGAAGCTCAAGCGCCGAAAATAGTGCCAGTAATGGCAAAAAATAATGCCACCGCATCTGGTGGACTACCGGCTCCAGCATGGGGCGCACCTCCAAGTGCTTCAGGTGGATTCCCTGCTTCCGCAGGAGGCAATGGTCCAGCAACAACACCTACAATCTCGGCTCCTCAACCAGCGTTTGCGGCAGCTCCAGCTGCTCCAGTCGCTCCAGCTCAGGACAAAAACGGTCTATTCAATTTAGACGATACTGCGATGGACGATTTGTTCTCGCGTAATTTGGGTGTCTCCGAACAAGCAAGACCTGTTGGCGGAAATCCCGAACCGGAGCCAGAGCCAGAACCGCAACCAGCTCCTTTTGTCGCACCTGTTCCTGCAGCGCCAGCACCACAGCCATTCGCACCAGAACCTCAGCCACAACCGTTTGCTCAACCACAGCCTTTCGGTCAGCAACCACAACCTTTTGCACAACCGGCAATGCAGCCTTTTGCGCAGCCACAACAGTTCGCTCAACCACAGCCATTTGCGCAACCGCAATCATTCGACCAAAAACCAGCTCAAAACATGGCGCCACCTGTGGCACCAGTACCTTTTGCCGCACCACAGGCTCCAGCTCCAACTCCACAAACCGGTTTGTTTCAAGTCGACGACAACATGATGAATAAAATCTTCTCCGATAACCTCGGAATTCAAGATCAAGGTCCAAGTAATCAAGCTCAGGTAAATGTCGCCGAAGCAGTTCGCGCCATCAATGATGTTGCAAACGAGCCTGTTGTGCACTTGCCGCCACCAAAAATCGAAGGTCTTGGACGTCTTGATGCTAAGCCGGATTCAACCGGCGACACAGGCTCCGGAAGAATCGCCTCAATCGGCAAATTCTTGCTTGACCAAAAAGACTTAGAAAAAATCGGCAAACTAACTGCTTCTGATTTGTCCGATACTAAAATGAAGATTTTGACTCTCGAAGCCGCTTCGGAAATTCAAGGTCTCCTGCACCACATCGGCACAACACCTGATGTTGTAGGCTCAATCATCATCGGTCACGATGGTCTTCTGATCGCCAACACTATGCCGCAAGACATCGAAGCTGATTCGATCGGAATCTGGGCGCTTGCTGTCTACATGAACACAGAGACAGCAATCAAGAAAATCGGACACAACCGTGTCCATCAAGTTGTTGCCCGCACACCTAAAGGCTTCCTCGTGATAGCTGACTTCGGTGGCGGACTATTGGTCACCCTCAGCGACGGACGAGACACCGATGCGCTCATACCGCTAATGCGCAGCATCACACAAGTCGTGTCCAACTAAAAGACGGCAAACCGTAGCTGAATTAGTCAGCAAGTTTGCTCGACGAGTCGACTATTGATTTGGTCGGTCGATACCTAATCGATTAAATACTGGCAAAGCGTGCGTACACCAAATCCGGTGCCGCCTTTGTTGCACTCTTCTCTATCGCGATCGATCCACCCTGGTCCGGCAATGTCTAAGTGTGCCCAAGATTTGCCGCTCACAAATTCTTTCAAGAACATAGCTGCACTGGCACTTCCAGCTTCACCACGGGCGCCGGCATTCTTTAGATCGGCGATGTCGCTTTTCAGGGATTCCTGATACTCGTCGTACATAGGCAACTGCCACAATTTTTCACCGGCATGCTCGCCGCTCGCTATCAACTTGTCGATCAATTGTTGATCTGAGCCCATGATGCCTGCAGCAACGCGACCTAAAGCTGTCACTACTGCGCCGGTCAAAGTTGCTATATCGATCAATTCGTCAGCGCCTTCTTTGACTGCGTAATGCAGACAGTCAGCGAGAATTAGCCGACCCTCTGCGTCAGTATTGTTGACTTCAATGGTCTTACCATTCATTGCAGAAATCACATCACCGGGGTGCAGAGCATTATCTCCAGGCATATTTTCTGTAGCAGCGACTACTGCCATTACTGAAAAGTTTGGCTTGTATGTTCCGACGACGCGCATTGTGGCAATTACAGCGGCGGCTCCGGACATATCGTATTTCATATGCTCCATGCTCTGAGCTGGTTTCAATGAAAGACCACCGGAATCAAAGGTTATGCCCTTTCCAACGATAGCGACTTTTCTCTTTGATTTAGGTACATCGTATGAGAGAACGATAAATTTAGGTTGTTCCTTTGCACCGCGGGCGACACCAAGAATTGCACCCATTGAAAGCTTCAGCATTTGCGCAGCATCAAGAACTTTGACAGTCAGTCCGAATTCTTTAGCGACAGCACGCGCCTCTTCAGCAAGTTTGGTCGGCGTCATAAAACTTGGTGGCTCAGCAATCAAGCGGCGTGCAAAGTTTGTTGACTCGGCAATGATTTCGCCTTTTGCAGTTGCCGCAGCAAAAGCCTTGGCATTCAAGCCAAACCCAGCAAAGGAGAGCGTTTGCAAAGCAGGTGGCTTTTTATTATCGCCGTTTTTGGAAGACTTATATTTGCTAAACGAATAAGATGCAAGGATTATTCCTTCCACCATGGCTTGAATAATGTCACTATCAGTAATTGTTGTGATGCTTGCCGATTTAGATGAAGACTTTGATGGCGCCTCATCTATCGACGTACCGACGGATTTCTGCCCGCTTTTAGAAACACGTTTTGCAGTTTTCGCCGCTGCCACTTTCTTCTCAGTAGCAGAAGTAGCTTGTTTGAAAAACAAAGACATGCTTGTTTGCGCGCTATTACCCGGCAGTCGCCGAACGATGTTGGCGGCGGCTTTTCGTGCATGTGACAATTTAAAATCTTTCGCTTCGCCCAAGCCGACTATACACAAACGTCCCGCTTTCATATGACCAAAAGTGGTGAGAAAAATGCTTTGTCCTGGTTTTCCTTTGAATGCTTCTTGCTGACAAAGTTGACTGATTTGATCAGCAAAAGGCTTGAGCTTGCGACCGAATGCCGGATCATAATCGGCGAGAATGTCTTCAATTTTCTGCCCGCTATATACAAATACGCAAGCAACGTCGCTCTGGCATTCACCCAAAGGCGCCAATTCCAATTTATACTTCATCTGGATTTCCTCAATACGCCTATGCTGACGACTTGCCAATAGAAGCCGTTCAAAAGAGTCAGTGGCTATTGTACGCTACTGAGCCGGTTGCCCGTTGACTATCTTGGCGACTGCATTATCAACAATGTGCGGATCAATCTGACGTCTGCAGTAAGCCAGGTAAGCCTCCATCCAACGTCTCAATTCAAGTAACACTGCAGACACAGGCGTGCCAGAAGTTTTGACCTGGGCGAGGTTGACACTCACTCTGCCTTCGTGATCAATATGAAATCTCGATGACGCCGGTGAATCACCATGAACATAATGCAAACTTGCTTGTAACAACGCTTTATTATCGTCGCGACCGATCGTTTTTTGCAGCTCGGTAACTATACGCTGGAAGACCGACAATGGACGGAACAAACTTGCCTGCTGCACATTGACGAGACGCTGATCGATGAGTAAATGCACTGATTTGATAATCGCGTATGCGGGCCACAAGTCGAACGATTTAATCACCTCGTCCAGGGTCGACAGACCATCAATAAGACCTGCCAATTGTACAATCGCTTGTTTGTCACGATCAGTCACCGTTGATTCATCGAGATATTTAAGCGGCTTGGTTGCCATTTTATTCCAGAGCGTTTCAAAGTTCCAAACGCGCTCAAGAATGGTGTTTCGCCCGGTCGGTAACTGAGACAAGATCTGATTGATTTGATCTTTATAGAGTGCGGAGTCGAGCAAAATTTTGTCGAGCGAACGCTTCAGTTCGCAGCCGTCATCAAGTTCGGTTGAGACACCTTTGTCTCGGAATACGAAAATACCTTCCGACCAACTGGTTACGAATTCAGTGATCGCTTCCATGCCTTTCAGTCTATTCATTTTGGCGTGTGTTGGCTTACCGTTTGTAAACGAGACTATCAGCGCTTTGTCACGATTTTCAACCGTTAGTAATCCAGTTTTTTGCGCCGTCGACAACGATTGCAAAAGTCCGTGTGAGTCAATTGCACCAAGTGAACCTATCATCGAATCGCGCATGGTTTCTACACTGCGACCGGACTGCCCTTCCGAGTCCGCTTTCTTGTGATAGCCACCATAGAGATATTGGTCGTCGAGTAAAACTTCCAATTCCCGGGTGTTTAAAAAACCAAGTCTGACTGCTAAAAGCCCGAGGAATGTTTTTTGCCCTTTACCCCAACCTTCTTCTTCTTGCCTTTCCAAAAGCTCTTGCAACTGTGACTCTGAGACGATTCCGGCTGCCACCATATAACGTCCGAGTCGAAAAGGTTTTCTATTGTGATAGCAATTCGACAAAAATTGTATGCGCGAGAAAATTGGGAAAATGATATCTTCCGCTTCTAGCTCTTGAAGCATGCGCAAAGTCTCATCAGCAGGCAAATGGTGCCTTGCTTCCAACGTGCGTGTAATTGCTTCAACTGACGAATAATCATCAATCATCTGCAGCACCCAACTTTGTGGTGCCGGCAAATTGAAGCCCTCTTTCGCCTTCCTGCCTGTGTCGGTCAAAACCGGTGTAGAGGTGTAGAGAATGTGATTGGCAAGCGTGCTGCCACCACCACGCAAGCGACGACGGTCGATACCAGATACGGTTGCACAAACATAATCAGCAAGCATCGGGTGCCGAGCGAAAATCCCGAACGGACTGTCGTAGACATTGAAAGTCAAACCGCCGCCCGGGTCATCTTTGGTCAGTGTGATCGCGCCGTCTGCCTTGACGAACAACAACACGCCTTGCGGCTTAAGAAGCCGTTTTGCGTACAAACTAAATTTGACCAGCTCGTCCAGCGGGACCGAAAAACCAGTCTGCATCAAATCAATAATCAAGCCATCGAATTGCTTTGCAGCTTCGACCAATCGCTCGAATTCCGCAAAAAGCGTCTCGCGATAGGAATAGGTCAAAAAAGACAGGGACGGCGCAAAATAAGTCTTCTCCTCAGGATGCTGATCATCGCGAGAAGGAAGAGTTTGGCTAAAAGGAGTGTCGGACGGTGACGACACGAGGGTAACCTGTGGCAAAGGCAGTTCAGCCTCTATATGCCCATAATGACAGCCTTTTTTTCAAGCTATCGGCTCTAGAAGTCGCTTACTTTTATTGAATTGCGACAATAAAGCTCGCAAAGCACCGGCTATTGGGCTTTTCCAGCCGTTGCCCCGGGAGCAACTTTTGTTTCCGGATTTGGCGTGGGATCAGGGATTCGCTCGAAATTCGGGGTCGCGCCCAGCAATTTCTTGGCAAATGGGTCGGGCGGAGCAATAAATAGAGATTTGATGGCGACGTACTGCCTTTGCTTGCCATTTTCGATTTTCTTGATCATACCGACGTCCACAATTAGGTCGTCCTTGCCGAAAGTGATGACGCGGAAGCGCGAGACGCCCATCGGATTGGACATCGCTATTACTTTGTAGACCTGGTCGCTTTTACCGTACAAGCCGAGATATTTAGGAATGTTGGCGAGATGGGTGTCCGAAACCCACGCTTTTGCGACGTCCTGCCTGCCCTGCTGGACAGCATTCAAGAAATTGTGGACGACCATGACCGGACCTTCGTCTGCCGAGTGTCCTTCGAGCACATATCTGCCGTTAACTAATTTGAGCACAAGTTTGTAACTCGAACTTTGAGCGCGCACAGGCTTGCCGGCAGCATTCAATTTCGGTTGCTCGACGACTGTTTTGTTGGAGGCGATGCTCAATACCAAATCTGAGCCGGAAAATGACGCGCGTCCCTGGACACTGGAAAGCAAAAATGGCGGCACTGAGCTAAACAATTCAGGACTGGCGACCCACCAACCATCGGCGGGTTTGAGCGCGAACAGTGTAATTAATCCGCTCGTTTTGTCTGTTCCGGCAAGCACCAGATATTTGGCGCCGGCTCCTGGCGAGGCAGCTGCGGCGGCGGCACGGGCAATTGCAGCAGCTCTGGCAGCTGCGGCAGCTTTAGCAGCAGCAGCGGCTTTGGCTGCGGCAGCTCCTTTTGGCGCCCATTTAGAGGCTGCCACAGCCGGTGGATTGGATTTTGAAACTATGTGAGCGTCGGTGATTGTGATAGTGCCAGGCACCGAAACAACTTGCGACCGGTACACAGAAGCTGCCGGTGCGCCAGGAGCGGCAGGCGCGCTGGAGCCGAAGACGATGATTACTGATTGTGCATATGGTGTCTTTGTGAAAGTCCAGACTTTGGCACCACCGGCATCGATAACTCGCGTGCCAATATCTTGTAGATGCGGATGACCTTTGATGATTGCAGACGCATCCAGCCCTTTTAGCGGCGGCTGCAAGATGGCATCTTTCAAAACGGCAACGACGCGGTCGAAACCGGTTTGGTCAGGGCTACCGGCAAAAGCACTCAAAGTCGCCTGTAGCGCGGGGCTCACAGGTGCGGGCGCAGCTGAAACCGCAGGAGCCGGAGAAGTTGCCGGAGTGCCAGAGGGCAGGACAGGCGCAGCCAGAGCCGCCATAGACAAGAAGGACGAACTCACGAGCGAGAACGCGGCGGCACAAACAATTGATTTCTCGAGCATGAATAACTCCCTTAAATTCGCTGCCAGTCATTTTAACCGCTTTGATTGTGGAGAGACCTGAGGGGAAACTTTACTTTCGGCTGATGTAAAGACGAAAAATCGGCGTAATTACACCATGAAATGAAAGTATTTTGCGCTGACCGTGGTGATCCTCCCATCCCGCACCTTTACTTGCTCTACGCCCGGTTGTAGATTGTATTCAGTAAACATCCGCGCCCCAAATTGACGATGAATTTCAACCCAAACTCATTCCAACCAGCATCAGGAGCCGAACTTGCCGACGTCGGCGGGCATTCGATGGGCGCAGGTGCAGAAAGTTTTGATATATCCAGAGTAGATATGGGTTCCGCCTCAGCGGCATTCCGTCCACCAGTCGATGTCGCAGCCCACTCTGCGCTGCCTGGTGGTCTTGAGCTGACCGGACACGTAATGCCTACCGGCATGGAAGCTCAAGCAATGGCTGCCATTCCTCCAGTCGGCGACGCTTCAGCACTAATCGCGGCTGCCGCCAACGACCCAATTTCACCAGTCATTCAATTAATCATGCGCATGCCTGGCGCTATGGGCTTGATGAATTCATTCTTTGAAGCACTCAGCAATTTCTTCTTCACACAGTCACCACTCGCTGGTCTATTTGATCCGGCTTTGTTTGCTCAACTAGGCGCAGTCTCCAGATTGGGCATACCAATTCCAGGAGCAGAACACGCCGCATTCAATTTAGGTGCACTGCCTGGAACCGCTCCGATTTTCCAAACTTTGGGAATGGGCGCTCATAGTTTCGCCAGTCAGATGATGCCTTTCGATGCTCTCGCTAGCAAAATTACGTCAGCTACAAGTTCACTACATATAAATGCATCACCCGAACACTTCAGCAACTCGTTGCAAAACG
>JACMKL010000819.1 GCA_014380105.1 Candidatus Melainabacteria bacterium | reverse complement strand
TCTATCCAGCTGGGCTACGGGCAGACGAGCCAGACAAGACATTTATGTTACCACAGCTCTGGAAAACACAGACTTCCCGCGCACCCCCGGGTTGCCAACAACAAGCAAAAGCCCCAGCAGCTGGCGCAGAGCTTTCAGTTAAGGTTCTCCATACTCGTTTACGTTATGCGCTTTACATCACGCCGCTGATGCTATCGGCACGAGCACGCAAGCTAGCAACTGTCGGTTTATCACCGACGTAATACAGGGCGTAGGCATATTTTTGTAAGTACGGCACCAACATGATTGAAGAAGGACCGTGAAAAAGTTCTGCGGCAACAAGTGCTTTTTCTAAGATCGGCGCGGCAGTAACGTAATCTTTTTCGTCACAGTAAACACTACCTAACGCGTAAAGCGCTCTCGCCTCATTTCCATTCTTTGATGGCTCGGCTTTGTAGAGTGTTTGCGCTAAGGAATACAGTTCTTCTGCATCCTTGTGGCGATTTTGCTTAATCAACACTTTCGCCAACTTATCCAGGCGCGCATATACCTGTGGATTTTCTGGTGGCAGAATTTTTTCTGTTATTGCCAGCGCATCTTTAAAGTACGAGATCGCGTCTTCATCTTCATTGCGTGCCAAGCAAAGACTGCCGAGGCTGTCGTAGCTGTTCGCCAGTGAGAGATGGTTTTTGCCCAACACCGTTGATTTCACATCGAGTGCAGCTTTGTAAAGGCGCTCGGCTGTTTCCCATTCTTCTCTTGTTTTATAAATATTGGCGAGTTCATCGCATGTGATTGCCCACTCAATTAGGGGAGTGTGCATAACTGGTGCGGCAGCTCCTGCCCATCCTTGCAATGGTGCCCCTTTCTCCAGTTTCACTTTGCCTGAAGCTCCGGTGCTAGCAGCTTGCAGGGTACCTTCGACGAATGACAGAATTTCGCGAGTCAGTGGTTCGGCTTTTTGCGCAGTGCCATGATTCAAATAGAAACGTACCAACGAACCAATAGACGGAATTATTTTGCCATCGTCATTACCAATACGAATTTCCTTAACGCGCAATTCGTCTTCGAGCACTGGCTCTGCTTCTGCATAGCGTCCGCGGATTGTATAAAGACGACCTAATTCACTCAAACTCTTCGAAAGTCGCGCGTCACCTTCAGGAAATTTACGAGCCTCAGCGACGGCCTGCACCAAAAATGGTTCAGCAATTCCGTATAAATTTGACTCTAAGTAATCAGTACCGTTTGCTTGTAATTGCTGCCAGACTTTGGCATGTTCTTCAGCGGTAGCTGCAACCAAGTTGCGAGACGGCGTAATGCGCGAATTCGGAGGAATAACTTGCGGTCCCTCAGCTGCTGAGGTTGGAAGGGTGGACAGACATGATGTCATTGCAATCAATAGTGACGTAGCGAGCAACTGCCCATGGTGGCTGGGCGTTGTCTTGAAAAATCTCGCGCAAGGGGCAAAATCAATATACTTTGGGTGTGTACTTGGTTTAAAATGCATTGGAAGAATCTGTCTAGCCTGGTGATACCACTCGACAATTTTAGCCCAATTAGAATAATCTGTGGCAGTTTCAAACAAAAGAAAAGAGCAGAATGTGACTTCTGCTCTTTCTTTGTTAAGACAGTTTTGAACTAGAATCCGACGACAGAACGAATTGAGTTCAATAGCGATGGATTTCTGCCATGCACATAGTTCAAGAAGTTTGGATCAGAATATTGATTCCAACCGTAGGCTCCATTGTAATTGTTGTTGTTGTAAGACAGATACTGAGCGCGCATCTGAGCTTCTAGTTGACGCTGGCGATCATCTGCGCGACGCGCATTCATTCTGTTGCGCATATTATAGGAATACCAACTTCTTTGGTCATTCCAATTGTTGCCCCAGTGAGTATTCCAATGATCTTGCGAATACTTCTTGTAAGCCTTTCTCTGATTCTGATTAATACGTTTTTGAACCTTATGTTGGTTACGCCATTGATCGCGACGCCAACCGTCGCGGTGGTCATCAGCTAGAGCTGCGATCGGAGTCGTTAGCGCCAAAACAGCCAACGAAGCCAAAACGCGCCCAGCAAAAGAAATTGCCATAATATCTCTCCCCGATTGAACACATTAGTTATTCCCAGCGACATATCACGGGACATGAGTTCAAGGACGGACTTCGAATGGGCGAGGTTCCATTAAAATTCAAAATTGCCACAATTTAAAACAGACGTGGGACCTCCTTTAAGGCACCCGTGACACTTTACAAAATAAGTCATGATTTACTCATCGCAAAAAGCCAATGTCAAATTTGCTGAGATTTGGGGTAGACACGGCAGGTCCCTCCCAGGTGCACGACATGCCAGACATTCCAAAACTCGAGGCTCAGCCTGCAGCTCCACCCAAGGCTGATCAAGCCCTCAAAGATTTTCTCAGGCAGATTCAGGACGAGCGCAAAGGTCAGAGCACGGGAGCTCGTGACAAAGATTTCTTTGAGCAATTCTCTCGCTACTCGTCTGACACCCTGGCTGGTCGACACGAAGACCGAAGCACGCAATTTCAAAATTACAGAGAAGATATTGGGCTATTAGAAATGGAGCGCGACTTTTCAGAATCACTGTTAAAGCCAGAGCAGAAGGACGAATTACGCCACGCACGACGAAACTATTCGCTATCATCAACTGCTGCAGACAAACAAAAATATAGAGATCAAATTGAAGCGTTGGTGCCAGGTTCAAAAGTCTACAATAAACAGATTGTAGAAATCATACCAAAGCTGGTAGCAACGCCGACTTTCAAAAAAATCCCTGACGATAAAGAATGCATGCGTTGTCATCCGAGGCAGGGACCAACTCATTTCGATCCCAATTCGAGATTGAAAGAATCTATAAGTGCAAATGGTATCGAGTCGTTTTTTCGTCCACGCAAAGGGGACGAATTAGAAGCGGAATGGGCAAGAAACGCTCTGGAATCGCCACTTGTCAAAGCAAATCTTGCTCTGCGACATTTGCCACCATCCAAAATATCGTCTGATGATCCTGTCAAACTTGTCAGAACTGCGCTGACGGTTAGCGGAGTAGAATTAGACAGCAAAACATCATCGATGCTGGAACAAGCAATCGGTGGTATCAAAAGCATTTCCAAGCAAGCGGGAGACAAACTAGTAATCGAGAGAAACGGCACATCCGTCGTCGATGTTTCGGACAAACCGACATTAGCAAAAGGAGTTCGAATGTCAGGGATTGAGATGGGCACAATCACCATGACTCAGGGTAGCGGAAAGTATCCTGAACTTAAAGACATTTCCGGACTGAAAGTCAAACTCGAATTGGACGATTGGGTTGCGGCGCTGGGCGTCAACAAAGAAATCGAAATCAAAAAAATCTATCTGACTCGCAACCCCAATAATTCGGACTTCGTTGTACACGTATCAGTTACCAATCCGATGCCGTTGGCAATCAGGAAGATTGCGAAGCTTACAGACCCGAACGTTCCTATGGACGACATTTTTACGGTCCCTGTGATGACATTGGGGTCTGACGGCAAGAAAAAATAGAGCAAGGATAGGACACATTTGGTGAAACATTCCATATTGGGCACAATGTGAGTATCCCTGTTGGAATTTTGCGCCAATGACGACTGTAATTGCACACCCTTTCAAGCTGACTTTTGCAAAGGTTTTTCAGCCTGTAATGCACACAGGTATGGCTTTAGGGGCATTACTGGGGCTATTGTGCATCCAGCCGATACACGCCCAAAACCCGAATGGCGGCGGTTTTAATAGTCAGCGCATGAATCAAATGCTCAATCAATATGAGCAGGGTCGGCGCCCTTCGTCTTCCACGCAAATGTCGCAGATAAGACGCCAAGGTTTTGCACCACAAGGTGGTTCGTCGATGATGGGAAGCAATATGTCGAGTCATATGCGCGGTGGCACGAGAGGCGGAAGTTCTGAGATGTTGCAGGCTTTGAAAAGAAGAATGCAAGCTGGCGGTCAGGGCGGCGCGCAAGGTCAAATTATGAAAATGATGCAAACACGCAATCCGAATGCCGCACCACATATGATGCCAGGTGGTATGCCTGGAACTGGTGCACAGGGAATGGGTTTGCAGAGTGGACTATTTGCAAAAATGATGCAGAGTGAAGCGGGCTTCAATCGTGGCATGCAAAAAAATCAGATGGGGCAAATGATGCCCGGGGGAATGCGCCCCGGTATGAGACCTGGAATGCGAGGCGGTATGCCAGGCGGTATTCTTGGTGGTTTGAGACAATCTGGTGGAATGCAAGGCGGGATGATGGGGCGCCCAGGCTCAATGAGTCAGCCTAGAATAGGAATGCCTGCGGGCATGATGGGCGGAATGGGGCAGTCAAGTTTTAAGCCTCGCACACAGCCAACCAATCAGGGTAAAATGACAGACCTGGAAAAACAAATGGAAAGCCAGTACGGGAAATAGGTTTGTCAATTAGTGAGCAAATTTGAGCGCTGCCCATGCGGCAGCAAAGCGCTATATCATAAGTGCTGCAAGAAATATCATGACGGTGAATTACCAGAGAACGCACTTTTGCTGATGCGTTCGCGATATAGCGCGTATTCGAAAGATTTAGCTGAGTACATCATGGACACTACTCACAAAGATCATGAAGAACACGCGGGCGATGCAAAAGAGTGGCTCATATCCATCCACCTTTTTTCACGACATACGATTTTTAATACACTTACAATTTCAGAATTTGTTGACGGTGAAACAACTGCAACAGTGACATTCAGCGCTGATCTCAGGCAAGCAGGCGAAGATGTAGTCTTTAGCGAGAAAAGCGATTTCGTGAAAGAAGATGGTCGGTGGCTTTATAGATCTGGCACCATTCTAGAGTCATGAAACCAGCAAAGCTCTCGATCCAACTGCCAACGCAGGACCTGACAGCCGGAGACATTGTCGGGAAAGCTTTTCGAATAGCGCGCTTAAACTGGCGAGTATTCTTTCAAATATTCTTGCTACCGAATTTATGCGCTCTGCTTGGTAGTGACGCCATCTTTTGGGCTGCAGAAAAAGAATATGTGCCAAGGCCGATCGCATATGGCGTAATCGCAGCGAGTGCAATGCTGATGTTTTTCGCCGTGTGGGAAATTGCAGTCAGAAAACAAGCGCTTCTCAACTTAATTGCTCAAGACAAATTCGATTTAAGAGAATGCCTAGTTGAGGCAAAGAAAAATAGTGCAAAAATTTTGGTGATGATTTCACCAGTAATAATGATTGAGTTCCTGACAAATGGCGGAACATTGATAGCGCTAATATTTTTGAAACAGGCATCGGGAGAGGGAATTGGTCGCGAAGCCAATGCAACAATCGGAATGGTTATATTAGGTCTTCTACTGCTTTCGATTATTCCTTCAACTATTCTTTCCGTATCAAATACGTTTTTTCTGACGATTTATGCAAACGAACAACAAGGCATATGGGCAACTTTAGTGCGCTTTTTCAATCTTGTAAAGCAAGAATTAGTGCTCTGTTTTATATACGTGCTGCTGATGGTTGCTGCTTGCATGATTATTATTCTGGCCACCTTTATTGAAATGCCGTTTGAATGGTTGCCCAAAAGTTGGCTCACAGACTTCGGAGCACTTTTGACCGGTCTAATTTTTGTTGGCCCTATTCAAGCATTTTTTACTGCAGCAACCACAGTCGGAAGTGCGATGCTATACAAACAAATTCGGGCGCGGCATGACGGCAGCGATTTGATAGAACGGCTCAGCATGCTAGAAACAGAGACACAAAAATAAGTGCTCTATTCTGTCCATCCGGATTTTTGCACGACCGGTTTTCTCTCTGCAATTTTTTCGTAGTACTCTCGCAGGCGAGAAGCTTCTTTGACTTTACCTGTTAAATCCCATCTAAAAAATGTTGCCTCAATTACTTCAGGTGAAGTTTTCAAATTTTTGTATATTGAAAAGCCACTGTTTGCAACCGTTTCGGCTTCAGTCGATTTGCCCTGCAGTTCAAGCAAAGAGCTCCGATAAAAATATAAATTCGCGGCCTTCAAACTGTAATTGCTTCCGAAATCTCGACGTTTCTTCAAATCACTCATCACAACTGCAATTAAATCTTCGCATTTCTCGAACTCTCTTCCGTCGCGATAGATCTGATAAAGCATGTCGACACAGAGCATCACTTGCGGGACCTCGGTGTCATTGGCGGCGCGATAGTCTTCGAGGGCTTTGCGCAAAAAAGGCTCTGCACGTTTGTAGTTTTTGTCAGCGAATAATTCTCGCCCACGCATAAGTGGGTGCGGATTAAAAGGACGCCGTATCAGAGTTGCAGCGGCAAGATCGCTTGCACGCAGGTGGTTTATTTCTTCATGCCTACCCAACTTATGTAAGCAATGTTCGAGCTCGTGATGCAGCCCAATTAAAATTTCCGGGTCTAGCGCTTTGGCAAGTTTAGAATGCTCAATGCCTTTGCGAAGGCTTTGCTCTGCAGGCACCCATTCAGAACCAGATTCATAGACGCGACCCAACCATAGATATGTCTGCGCTTGCTCGCCGTCCTCTTTATCTATTTCAGCTTCCTTGATAGCTAAGAGCAAAAACTTTTTGGCAGATTCGAAATCGCGATTGGCATGGGCGATTTTAGCTGCGTTCATCATCTCAGCCCAGGTTGTAAAAAACGCCAGGGCGGGAGCGTTGCAGCAAAAGATCAGCAGCAAAATGGCGATCCATATACGAGGTTGGCGATTTAAACCTATAATTCGTCTTGCTTCATTTAAGAATCTAACCGCAGCAACAGCCGTTGCCTCACTTAATATCTTACCATTGCTAACACTGTAGTGACACTACGAGCGGTGGCTACCTTGGAGACCGTCAAAGTTGATTCGTCCGTTGTGGCGTAGAGGGTATCTCTGCTGAGCCATTCGTTCATCCGCGTCTGCAGGACGGATTGCCAAGAAGCTCTATCTTCTCCGATATATCGATGACCCGGCATATCGCCGCAGAATCCTTAAGCAACTCAGTCCTTAATATCGACCGAAAGATTAACTATCGGCTGATCGGAGTCCCCAGGTCACTCAATAAGGCTCAGCAACTGCAACTCCTGTAAGTTCTGGGGTTTGTCGCTGTACGCAGTCGGCTATGATAGCGGTAGATAAGGCCAATTACGGCCGAGCACAGTTTTTAAGGACCGCTGAACTGTCGTTTTTTCCTCGTCTGGTGAGCCACCGCAGACAATGAGGTTGGCCGATAGTCGCTCTGATAGTAGGTTTGCTGGAAGATCCAGAACCGGAAAGTGGCGTGCTTGTGGCGTAAATTGGGTATCACTTGTCAATCAGCAACAAGGATTGTTGTATGCCTAGAACTTCCAAGAAAACAAATGCCCTCAATCATAGTCAAATACCGAAGTGCCCCACCGGCATCAAAGGCTTTGACGAAGTTACAGAAGGCGGGCTTCCGAAAAATAGAACCACGTTAATCAGTGGAAGTGCTGGTACTGGAAAAACCCTTTTGGGAATTGATTTCCTAATTAATGGTGCAATCAATTACAACGAGCCCGGCATCTTCATGTCGTTTGAAGAGACAGAGGATGAAATTTATAAAGACGTGGCGTCTCTCAACCTGGATTTGAAAGAGCTCGTTTCACAAAAAAAGATTGTAGTTGAGCATGTCATTCTGGAGCGCAAAGACATTCAACAGAGCGATTTCAATCTTGAAGGACTACTCATTCGATTGGCAGATTCCATTGATTCCATTGGCGCCAAACGAGTTGTTATA
>JACMKL010000818.1 GCA_014380105.1 Candidatus Melainabacteria bacterium | reverse complement strand
CTTAGATTTCTCAATCAAGAATTCTTTCAAGGTCATATCTTTTGGTCGTGTCATAATCCAGATGCATGCTTCCGTAACAGCTTCTTTCAGCTCTTCATCAGGATCTTCAAGAATGTCCTTTTCGAAAATCAATTGATACGGAGCAATGTTTTCTCCATACCAGAGAAAGACACGAGTTGACTTTCCTTGACCAAAATTGATCAACAAATGGTCTAAATCTTGTGGTGGCGTGACATCAAAACCGCGTTTGTGCTCTGTGGTGGTTTCGACAGCCGAAGGTACATCCAATCCTGCTTTCCATTTTGCAAACATGCCGCCTTCTGTGCAAGAGCGACCGCGCAGAATAATCAGCCCGCAATTTGATTTGCCACCTTTTGAGTCCGAGGCGTCTTTACGCCTGTACGAAAGCCAGCCTTTCCAATCTTTAGGGGCCGTGTCCCCGAGGCGAATTCCTATTTCCTGCTCAATTTGCTGAAGCAAAATAGCACATTCGTGCGGCAGCTCGGCAATACCACCGGCGCATTCTTTTTGCGCCAGGAGAGCTGATTCAAATTCTAAAAGTTTCGCGTTAAACATCTCTTGCTATATTCCCTGTCCGTCAATTTGGACGCTTGGCACTATCTTCGGCTTTAGGTGCATTGCCACTAACTTGCGAAAATGCCATTGGGCTGAATTCTCGGACAGCCATAGTAATAGACATAATTAGCATCACAATTCCAAATCCGCGCCTGAGCCATGAGTCTTTCAGTTTTAGGGCAAGAGCGCTACCTAAAAATGACCCCGGGATGGACCCTGCAATCATAAGTAGCGCTAATTCCATTGAAACATGTGATAGAGCGCCATGAGAAACGGTGCCAGGAATTGCGACTGCTGCTATCACCACCAGTGACGTTCCGAATGCTGCTTTTACTCCGAAGCGATAAAAATAAAGAAGGCAAGGCACCAGAAGAAAACCACCGCCGACTCCGAAAAATCCTGCAAATAAGCCTGCTGCCAGACCCAGAAAATATGGAGCAATCCCGGTTGCCGGAAGTGCTTCAGAAACAACGACTGGCAATGTTTCTTTGGTTGCAATTACTGGGAATTTAACTTCAGGCGTTGAGACAATATTGCGCAGCAGAGCTGCCTCTTTTTCTCTCTGCACTTTGAGGTTTTGTCCAATTCCTAATGCCAGGTCTAACCCGGCAACAAAAACGAGGAGAGCAAAGAGAATCATCAAAAGTTGAGGGTGAATATATTGAGTGGCGAGTGCACCAGCTATGGTGCCAAGGATTGCGGTGGGCGCAAGTTTTGCAGCCATCACTTTGTCGAATTGAGACTTCTTTATGTAATTGAATGCGCCGGCAATCGATGTAGGGACAATCAGCGCCATGGTCGTTCCGACCGCTACATGCGGATCGACGTCCAGAAAAATGCGCACAAGTGGCGTGCAGACTATGCCACCACCAACGCCAAATCCGCCGGACATTAGACCGGTGAGAAGTCCGATGATTAGTGCTTTAGCAGTAAATACGAAATCTAAAGTCACATGTAAGTCGAGATCAATCTTCCTAGATCAGGATTCTCGCCTATCATGTTGTGGAACATTGGATTTTTCGCTAATTTCCGTGCAATTGAGCGATCCTTTTTCACTGCACGATAGATGCCTTCCGGATCGAGCGCAATCACTTTGTCTGCATAAGGACTGGCGGCGAGCATTCGAGCCACATCCGGATATTGAGTGAGACGGCGGCATAGATAATGGTCGGCTTCGGCAATTTCCCCCAGTCTCGGGTGTTTCACCAAAATTTTGCTGGCAGAATGATAGGAAGTGACCGAATCCAGCAAATTCGAATTGGCATCGATCGCCTTGTCCAACCAGTGGTAGCGAGCCAGAGTGTTCGCAGCCCCTCGATTTCGGCGCATATGCTTAAGGGGTTCAGGAGTTTGAGTAGGTAAATTCGGACGTAAAGCAGGTGCTGTTTCGTCTGCCACCGCGGGCAGGGCAGATTGCAAGCAAGCAAACGCTGCAGCGAGAAGCAAATTGGTATTCAACAATCTTCTAATCAGCACTATAACAAACCTCTCAAGTTCAAAAATATTAGCACTCCCAATGGTGAAGAACGACTTTGCCTTAGCGGAATTTATTGGATTAGCCTTCAAAACCCTCAATTGCGGCACCTGAAGGTACAATGCATCTTAAAGGACGCTCAGAAAAAAGGTAGGGCAATGACCAATCAGGGGCAAGCGGACAATAAGCCGGAAAAGCCTGAAAACCAGAAGCCTGTCGACGCTCCAGTCGAATCGACTGGCGCGCAGAAGAATTTTTCGCTTGGGGATATGGTCGCGCGCGGAGAGCGTTTGCAAAACCTTCCACAGGCAGAGCGCGTCGGCACTGAAGCACAGCGCCTTGAGCAATTGAACAGTTTTCTGGCATCAAATGCGTCGGCAAAAATTACTCGTGGATTGAACGAAGAATTAGGCAAAGAATTGTCGAGAGAGGCAGGAGCGCTGCCTTTTCGCGAGCGGGTCATGAAAGGTGAAACGCCTAATTTGCCGGTCAAAGAATTTACCTGGACCGCCCAGAAAAATCTTGATCAGTCTGGCAATGCCGGTTTGGGAATGCCTTTAGGGTCAAAAGAGTTTTTCCAGTTGAAAAAATCTGTTTTTCAGCCGCCAGCAGAAAAAACTGACGCCGAGAGGCTTGTCAAGGTTGAGAATTTTCTGAACCAGACTCCAGTAAAAGAGCGAGAAAATCGTTCGCCAGCTGAAGAACGTGAACTGGAGCAGTCTCGTGATGCATTAGCAAACTCCAAGTCTCCGGATGAGACTCTATCAAAAGCGCTTCATCTAGCAAGGCTATATCAGCATTTGCGATATATTGATGAAGCCAAGCAAGCCGCGGCATTGGCACTCGGAATTGATTCCGAAAATATGGTGGCAAGGCAGATGTTCAAGGAATTAGAACGAATGCATCCAGTGGATATAAGTATGGTTGTCCCAATCGTTGTACCGAGTGCTGTCACCAAATCGGCGCTGCGAAAACGGATATTGAATTTGTCCGGCGGAAAAGTAATTGTGGTCGGCGACCTTCTAATCGACGAGTTACTTGAAGGCAAGCCAGAGAGAATTTCCAGAGAAGCACCAGTATTGATTCTCGAGCACGTGGACACCGTTCATATACCTGGCGGTGCCGCAAACACAGCAAGCAACGTAGTCGCGCTCGGCGGCGAATGCATGGCAATTGGCGTATGCGGAGCAGATTATTATGCCGATAAGATGTCGGAGATGCTTGATCGACATAGAATTCAGCACAGTTTGGTCCGCGACATCACCAGACCAACTACAGTAAAAACGAGAATACTGTCTAAGTCACATTCCCTGATGCAGCAGTTGTTGAGACTTGACCGTATTTCGCACAATCAAATTAGTCCTCTGGTAGAAAGGCTTTTGCTTGAAAGGATCAAGGAAGCGACTAAAGGCTACAAAGCCGTTATTCTTTCAGATTACAAAGCGGGCGTCATCACAGATGGTGTCATCAAAGAATTGAGAGACCTGGCTAATCGCGAAGACTTACTTCTAATTGTTGATGCTCAGGGCGACTTCGCGCGCTTTCATGGCGCTACCCTGCTCACTCCGAATCAACCTGATACTGAAGCTGCGCTCGGTTATAAAATCGATTCACCGGCTAGTGTCGAAAGAGCTGGCAAGGATATGTTGGCAATCACTGGCGCTAAAGCCGTTTTGATCACCCGTGGTGCAGAAGGCATGGCTCTCTTTGAGAAGGGCAAACCGGCAGCTGAGATGCCTGTTTTCAATAGAAGTGATGTTTTTGATGTCACTGGTGCAGGCGACACTGTTGTTGCCACAATGGCTCTGGCTCTGGTTTCGGGCGCATCATTCGTTGAATCGGTGGCGCTCGGTAATTTGGCAGCTGGAATTGTTGTTCGTAAATCGGGCACTGCCACCACTACCCAAAAAGAAATGCTCGAGACTCTCGAGCATTTGAATATTCCAGAATAGTTTTTTTGACTTAGAACGCGGCAGCGATTCATGGTCGATTGTTGGCAGACTCAGTTCGTTGCGTTGATTATGCGCACAGAGTGGAGTAAAGCGGAAACTGTTGTTTGTATTGTTGTGGAAGATCTAGGGAAGCATAGACAGCTTCTTGCATTTCAGCAGGAAGTGCCGAAATTGATTTTTTGAGATGCGAAACAATCAGGTCTTGTGCTGCAGCAAAGGAAGCATCAATAGATTCAGAAGTCATTTCATGGCTGACATTGGTGGCTTCGCTCTTTTTGATCACTGAATTTAGCTCCGGGTAATAACGTGTAACTGCAGCGCTTTCATTGCGGCTAACTTGAGATTCGCCAGGCATAACGTATTCGCTGAGGTCTGGTTGGTTGTGGTCTGCTTCGATTGCTTCGAATTTGCCAGTTGCATCAATAGACATACGCTCGAGTGCTCCAATTTGCTTCTGAAATCTGCCGTGATTGAGTGTATCTATTTACGGACACTTTTGGACAAGCCGTTTCGTATTTCCCGCAGTGTGATTTAATTGCTCAATTGTCCGTCCTCTGAGGTAGGTAACTTGGCTCTTCTCCCCCGCGCCCGTGTCAATTTCGTTGATTTTACGGTGGTTGCCCTGATTAGCGCTTCCGTGCTTGGATTTGTACTCGCAAAGGCAGGCCACGCCGGCGTTAACGAGAAAATTACTGGTACTCCCAGAGTAGCTATTGATATATATATAACCGGACTAAAAACTAAGGATCTGGATTTATTTAAGGTTGGAGACGAGTCATCAATAACGATCAGAAATCAGCCAGTTAAGCCGGCAATGAAAATTACCAACGTCGAACGCATATCAAAGCAGGTCGCTTTTCTCTCGCCAGACGGCAAGAAAGCAATCGCCTTTGCCGACCCAGCCAACCCAATTGCCCATGATTTCACGGTTACCGTTGAAGAAAAGTCTGAAATGACTAACGACGGATATGTGATCAGTGGCAACAAAATCAAAGTTGGCAATCAGATCGAACTTGAATCCTTTAAATACAGAGTTCAGGGAGTGGTGGTCGATATTCGTGAAGCCGGTGCTCCACGCGAGCCAAAATCTGCGCCTCAAACAAAATCGCCAGCTAAATAAGTGGAGTCGAGATTAAATTGCCCGATTCCATAATTAATAGATTGGACGCTTCAGTCACTTCGACCTCGCTTCAATCATTCGATGCTCCACTTGCTAAAGCTTTCAGCGAATCATTTATAGGTTCGCTGATTTCTGCTCCGTTCAAATCAATATCTTCTGCACTTCAAGCAAAAGGTGGAGAGAACTTTGCCAGGCTTGGCACGTTGATGCAACAAGGTGCGTTTGTTGCTGTTGCCTTGATGATATTCAGTTTGTGGTTACCGTTTTTTGCCGCTGACAAAGAGGGTTTAGCCTACATTTCTCTTGCAGCACTGGCAATGTATGTTTTAGGCGCGATGCTCGGCGGCAAAGACAAGCGACAATTCACTAGTATCGACGCCATCGTTTTGCTGTTCTTGAGTATTAATGTAGTGGCTGCCTGTGCGTCGCACTATTTTGAGCCGAGCTTAAAAGGTCTGGGCAAGCTCGTTATTTATACATCGAGCTATTTTCTCTTTTCTGCAGTCGCCACCACTCCCAAGCGTCGTCTTCTCTTGATGATTGCAGCCGTTAGCGGAGGATTTATCGCTGCTTCCTATGGACTTTATCAATTTAAGGTAGGAGTTGAGCCACTGGCGACCTGGGAAGACCCGACGGTAGAGACCAAAACGACGAGAATTTATTCCACTCTCGGCAATCCCAATTTGTTGGCGGGATATTTAATTCCATTTGTGCCGCTTTCAATATCTATGTTGATTGCAGCGATTGTGGAAAAGAAATGGCTCTATGCTCTAATTTCTGCACCGGTTGCTGGTGCCATTTTGTTGGCTACAGTTCTCACTGCTAGCCGCGGCGGCTACATCGGAATTGTTGTCGCGCTCGGTGCGCTTTTCGTGATGTTGGCTGCCTGGTGTTGGCCGAATTATCCGCGCTTGCGTCCAGTCATATTGTTTCTCTCCGTGATTTTGCCGCTTGCCATTGTTGCGATTGTCTTTGTTGTTCCGAGCGTACATCAACGCGTTTTTTCAATGCTGCAGGGTCGCGAGCATAGCTCTAACAAATTTCGTATGAATGTCTGGCTCGCCTCGCTCGAAATGTTTAAGGACAACTGGTGGATTGGAATCGGCACTGGTAATCAGGCTTTCCGTCTTGCCTACGGGCTGTACATGAAGAGCGGATTTGATGCGCTTGGCACCTATTGCGTACCTTTGGAAATTGCTGTTGAAGCGGGAATTTTGGCGCTGATCGCCTTTAGTGCTTTTGCTGTAGCCGTTTTGGGACGTGCTCATATTGCTTTCTGGAGTAAGAATAGCGGTTGGGAAAAATGGATTTGCGCTGGCATGGCTGCCGCAGTAATCGGGATTATCGCCCAGGGATTTGTGGATACAGTTTTTTATCGTCCGCAAATTCATTTTGTATTCTGGCTCCTATCTGCAGCACTGGTAACTGCCGGCTTGTCGTATCGCAAACCTGTTGAGGGCTAGAACTACTGGAGTAGCGCAATTACTGGATGTTTAAGCTGGGTTAATGCTGGTTGCCATGAGCCTGTCGGCTTCTTCGAAAAAAAATGATTGAATTGTGATCGTGTAGTGCATATCCTTATATGAGGACAGATTTGCGAATGATGTTTTAAACATCAGATTAGTTTGTTGAGTGGTAATTCATTAAACGATGCTAATTTTAATCTTCAAAAGGTAGTCCGCAGACCCGAATATGAAACGGTGCTAATCTCCGGGAATGATGGCTGAGTCTGCCCCTGCCCTTGAAAAGACACTGTGGACTAATCTGATAGCCGTTCAACCTTGCAAACCTTGACAGCTAAGCCACATTAACGGACAATAATGAATAGGAATTTACTATTGAACCCGAGTCAGTTGTAATTCCCAAAAGCAACTGACTGACTGAACCAACCCCTAACCGGCGGTGCTGCCGGTCCTTCTTCGGAGGAGAACAAAGCAATGAAATTACGTCGACGACGAGGAGCAACGCTTGGACTAGTGGCAGTTATTGTCCTAGTTATAGCGATTCTCGGCATCGCCTTTTTCTTCCTGTCCAAAATTATGGGCGGTGGAAGAGAAGTCGCCAATGCCACAGACGCCGGCGCCATGAATGTCGCTAAGCTTGCACTTATGGGACCTAACGTTCCAGCACCTGCAAACGATGAATTCGATGGCCTAGGCGTTGATGCTGCTACAGGTATACCTAACAATTCAGGGACTATCAACCTACTGGCGTATAACCGCGCTGTCGGTAGAGCCCTTCTGGTCGCTCTCAACGCAAGAGCGATCGGACCTGCATCAAGCAGACTCGCCGGAGATGTTATCGACAAACTCGATAGTCTCGGAACCAATCTGCAAAGACAATTGAGTGGCGGCGGATTGTTGCCTGGTTATTTTGACACTATGGCTAGAGCCCAGAATGTCAAAATGATGGGACCAACTTCCGATGTTAGATTGAGTGGTGCCATCACTCCTGCTTGGACAATCGCCCAAGGATCAGAAGGCAACCAAAAGACTAACGTCTACATCAATCCACAAGTCATCGACATGATGGACAACCCAACTGTCAGCAGCTTGTACAACACTACAACGGTTAGTTCAGCTAACGTTGTGTCTAAAGGCTCATGGCCACAAGGTCCTTTCTCGAGTTCGCCAAGCCACAGGTTCATCAGAGCTTATGACCGCAGCTTGACTCTCAGCAACTACCTCGACAAACCAATCCTTGGTGCTGCTGTTGGACCACAAGATAGAGCGCACTTAGTCAACTCGGGACAATTCGACAGATGCTCTGCTCCAGTTGGGTACGCACCACCGAATTCCTGGAAGACCAATTCACTTTCCCAAGAGACCAGCAGAACAAATTCTTTCGGCGGTGCAGTAGCCTGCGCAGTCGTAGGTTCCTTGAATGCTGAATACGAAGCCTGCATCCCACGCGGCTATGTCAGAATCCTCAACTTCGTCTCCGCTAACAACTTGCCTGGTGCTCAACCGATTTCCGGTCAAGACGTTAATGGTGGCAGCAGTATCTTCAACAATGAATTCTGGACCGGTACTGGTGGAAGTGGTCCGACCTACTTCGCTGGTAGTGGCGACATCTTCGCTCAGAGAGGAGTGGGTGGAGAAGCTCT
>JACMKL010000817.1 GCA_014380105.1 Candidatus Melainabacteria bacterium | reverse complement strand
GCAGAACGATCGCAAACACAAGCGCGATGGCAATCTGAAGGGATGAAATTGTTTTGTCAACTAGACGTAACTCTTGCTCCTGTCACTCACGCTTTCATCCAGTTGGAGCTAGTTTAACTAGAATGTACAGCGATCGCCGAATGTTATGCATACTGGTGAAATAGTTTTTCAAGGAATACTGCCATGAGTGAATCAGAACCAGGATTTCGGCTATTTGGCAGAACACCGCTCTATGTGCAAATTCTGATTGCACTTGTGCTGGCAGTGATTACAGGAGTGCTACTAGGAGCCTATGCATCCACTCATGAGGAGTTGATCAATCACCTGGCAATCCCTTGTGAACTAGTATTGAAAGCATTGCGTGCGCTGGCAACACCCCTGATTTTACTAGCCGTGCTGCACGCCTTTATGACGACCGAAATTCCGGGGCGATCAGGTCGAAAGCTAGTGTGGCTGCTACTGACCAATACGCTGATGGCAATTTTCATCGGGCTAATGGTGGCAAACATTCTGAAACCGGGCACTTGGGGGCAAATGGCTCCGCCGTCTGGCACGATGGATACGAATAAAACCCTTGATCCCTGGAGTTTGTTGAGAGACACCATTCCCGAATCGATTCTCAAGCCGCTGAATGACAATAATGTGATTCAACTGATCGTGGTTGCCCTGGCATTTGGGATTGCGCTGCGAGGCTTAAAGGTGATTCAGCTTGAACAAGGGCGATCGCAATATCGGGCGATCGAAGATGTTCTAACGATGTTGCTGGAAGCGGTGATTCGGATTTTGCATTGGGTGATTGCGCTGATTCCCTTTGCCGTGTTTGGCATTGTGGCTCGGACGATCGCCCTTAAAGGGTTTGAACCCTTTAAAGCCTTGGGTGGCTTAGTCATTGCTGTTCTGCTTGCCCTTTTCCTCCAGGCTTGTTTTTACGTGACGCGAGTCCACTTTGGGTCTTGGGTTAGCCCTAAGCGATTTTTGCGAGGCGGCACTGATGCCTTCACCACTGCATTTTCCACCGCATCTTCCACAGTCACCATGCCCCTGACCTTTGAGGGTTTAGTCCAAAAAGTCGGTCTGCGCGAATCTTCAGCCTCTTTAGGAGCGCTAGTCGGCAGCAACTTTAACAATGACGGTACAGCGCTCTATGAAGCAATGGCAGCATTATTTGTATCCCAGTTAATTGGGGTGCAGTTGTCATTACCGCAGCAGTTAATTGTCGTGCTGACCTCCATCTTTGCCTCTGTCGGTGCAGCCGGAATCCCGGAAGCGGGCTTGGTCACCATGACGCTCGTATTTTCCTCCGTTGGCTTACCGACTGAGTACATCGCGATTTTAATTACGGTGGACTGGTTCCTCGATCGCTGCCGCACCACCATCAATGTTATGGGCGATATGGCAGTAAGTTGCCTGCTAGATGGCAAATACCCTAAAACATCAGCAGAACCATTTTTAGAAGAAGCGATCGCAACCGAGGGAGAGTCGATATAGAAGTGTTTTTTCAACGGCTCTAAGCCTCCTCCTTCCCCAGTTCCAACAATCTTTGGGCGGCAAGTTCCGAGGATGAGTTCTCTTGCTTAAACGGCAAATCTTGATTGATGGCGTCCATCTCTTGCTGTTC
>JACMKL010000816.1 GCA_014380105.1 Candidatus Melainabacteria bacterium | reverse complement strand
GTCACCAAAAGACTCGCTCGAAAGTGTCAAGCTTAAGCGAGCAACCATCGATGAAGCGCTTCAAGAAAGACAACTCATGATAGACGCGTTGCCAGACAGCAGGTCAAAAGAACTGCGACAGCTCGAATCATATCTGCTGATGCGTTCGAGAAATCAAATGTTGAGGCAGTTCAAAAGATGGAGCGCAAGGTCCAGAGCACGGATGTGGAGAGAAAACACTTTCTACGCATTGGACACCACTCAGGAAGCTCTAAATTTGACGAGCAACATCCTCTCATATCAGGCATTTACCCAGTCTGAATTAAGCGGACACGCTTCGATTGTGGGCTTAGTGGCTAAAAGTATTTCCACCGCAAACCCAACAGCTCGCAACATCGCCGGCAACTTGATCAACCGATATCAAACTGCAAAGGTAGGTAGAGAACTCAAAGAGTTGCCTATGGAGCGAGCAGAAAAATTAGTCAATAAATGGGGAAGTGAAAAGGAGCTTTTAGAACTGGCCGCCGCAGAAGGCAGCAGTGATCGTCAAATCGAACAGCTAACGCTTCTCGTTGAAGGATCAGAAGCAATCGATAAACTGATCGACAAAGAAAGTGCCAAAATTGAAAAATTGCAGCGCGTTGCAGCCCAACAAACAGTCTCGGGTACAGCCATCGGCTTTCTGAGTTTAACGCAGCAAATAATGGGTGTAATCGCTTTCTATGGATTTAGAAATGACCCTCTAACCAGTAATCGCATACGCTTTGCCGGACGCATTCCTCAGGTTGTGGGGCAAAGCTACTCACTAATCAAAACACCCACAACCCAGGCTCTAAGCGTTATAAAAGAGCGAAAATTGAAGAGATTAGGCGAATCCGAATCACAGGAATTACAAATGCGCCTTACAGAACTCAGCAAAATAGAGAAGAGAGTCCGAGCCTGGTAGGGTGCTGGGGAGTTCACGGCCTGTTCACTGCACTATGGGAGTATCTTCATAGAGGAATAGAACGTGAGCAAGAACCTAGCCAACGCCCGTGACACATCGAATTATGAATCTGTTTCCGACCAGAGCGAATGGCTTTACTGGAACGTAGAAAAGACTGAATTCATTGCAGACTGTAAAATATTCGAAGTAAACAAAATTCTGGCAACAAGCAAATGCGGACAGGAGAAGTCCGGTAACTTCTTCACGCTCGACTGCGGCTCGTGGGTGAATGTTATTCCTCTGACTGAACAGAACGATGTCATAATGGTCGAACAATACCGACATGGTATTCAAGCGTTGACGCTGGAGATTCCGGGTGGCAGCGTCGAAGTTTCAGACGGCGATGCTGGAGTTGCGGCACTTCGAGAACTTAGAGAAGAAACCGGGTGTGAAGCTGATCGTTGTACATTTCTTGGTAAAAACTATCCCAATCCAGCATTGCAAAACAATTTTTGCTTCACTTATCTAGCTGAAGCCGTGCGTCAGGTGGAAACACCAAAATTCGACGGAACAGGAACGGAAAGAATCTGCATACGCAAAGTCAAACTTAGCGAAATTCCAACGCTGATAAGAATCGGAACAATAAATCATGCGCTGGTGATTGCTGCATTTCATTTTCTTACCCTTGAACGTCCGGAACTTTTCCTATCATAAATACTCCCATTGAACTTTAGGAGTTGAGCATTTTGAAAAAGGCGAAAATAGCTGTTGTTGGTGCCGGTCTTGCAGGATTGACTTGCGCAAATATCCTGTCTAAAAATGGAATGCAAGTAAGCCTGTTCGACAAAGGACGTTTTCCTGGAGGTCGCCTTGCTTCGCGCGAAAGAGATGAAGATACCTTTGATTACGGAGCGCAATATCTGACTGCAAAAGATTTGCGGTTCGTACAGTTTCTCGCACCACTTTTAAATAGTGGAAAAGTCGCAAAATGGAATGGCATATTCAAACAATCCATAGCGGGCGAACTCAGTCCAGACATACTAGCAAAGCCACGATTCGTCGGCGTCCCCAGTATGCGAAGCATTGCTGACGAAATTACAAAAAGTGAAAATCTTAATTGCACAACGTCTCACCTTGTGACAAAACTTTTTCGGAAGGCGAACAAGTGGTACCTGGAAGGCATCAAGCAAATTGAACCAGAAGAAACTTTCACTGAAGGCGACTTTGATTTTCTCGTGCTAAATATGCCTCCCGCTCAAGCAGCTGCACTGCATCCTCACGTCGAGCTCGAAGACTTAGTCTTGATGCCATGTTGCGCAGTGCTGGTGACCCTTAAACAACGAATTTCTCTCGATTGCGACGGTGTTTCTCTCGATGATGAGATCATTTCCTGGGTTGCGCGCGATTCGAGTAAACCCGGTCGTTTGCCGGGTGAACGTTG
>JACMKL010000815.1 GCA_014380105.1 Candidatus Melainabacteria bacterium | reverse complement strand
TCTAATCTCTTGAGGCATCATGTGGCGCAACTCAGGGTACGCTTCCAGGATTCTCATGAGATCGAGTTCATCCTTTTTTCGTTTGGTTGGGCGGCGACGCCTATCTGTCCATGCCCAGATTTTTCCTCGAGTGATGTTGGCCAAAGATGCCACTTGCACTTCTTCGCCAAGCACCTTCATTTCCTTAGTGGACATAAGGCTTTTTTTGTCGAGAGTTGCATCTTTATTGTCATCAGACTTCTCTGAGAATTTATCGGTCGACTCTTCTCGCTCGCTGTCTTGAGTACTTTTTAAATTCGACTCCTTGACCTTTTGACCAAACATTTTATCGGCGCTACTCTGAATACGCGCCAGTGCACGCTCTCGCTCTTCTCCGGCGGGCAGATTGTCGATGATATTCTTTCTCTCTTTCAAGAAAAATGCAGCATACTGGTCGCCTCCGCTGGCTTTTACTTCCAGCTCTTTCTCTGTAACACTTCGAATATTAGGTGGTGACTTCCTATCTTTGCCACTGCGATCGGTTGCATGCTCCTCACCAACAATCTTGAAATTATTGCCCGGAGTAGGAAGATGAAGATGTGAAGGAGATTTATCTCTGGCATGAGAATTTTCGTGAGCAGCAGAAAATTCTTTCTGCTGTGCATCTCCGTGAATTACCGCACCCGCGGCAGAATGCTCCGAAGAATCTTTCCCTTCAGCCGGTTTGGGCTTTTCTTCGTGATTTTCTGCATGTTTTTTATGGGTCATATCCAGAGACTCGCAATGCGAACCTTTCAATATATTCCCGGCAGGGAGATTATAAGTCGCAAATATGGAAACTTTGCCAAGGTTACCGAGTAGTGCTTACCGAAGTTTTTCAGTGAGTTGCAGCTTCTTTGCTTCAATAAATGTAAGCCAATACTTCTTGCGTATGGACATGAAGATCAAGATGACACCAAATAAGGTGCCAACAGCAAGACAGATCACGCTACCTTCTGGTCCAAATTTTCCGCCAGTCAATAAATCTGGACCGACCATTTTTGCAGTTAGCAGGCTGTTTCCAAAATCCGCTCCAGAGACATGTGTTCCAAGTACAGGTCCTTCAAAAAAATTCCACATCCAATGTGCGCCGATCGGCATCCATAGACGTTTCGTAAAAACAAAACAGGCTGCAAGTGGCAAGCCGGCTTCGAGTGCAAGAAAGGCACATGACACAACTTTCTCCATCACAGGAGCACCGCCAACTTCGTTGAGCATATGTGCAAACCCAAAAATCAAGGATGAAAAAATAAGCGCAGCAATTGTTCCCCAGGCGCGTTCGGTAATGCGAAATGCATAAGCTCGAAAAATAATTTCTTCAGTACAAGCGGCAAAGAAGAGCACAAAAGCAGACATCAACAAATCTTGTGCGCTGTTGATTTTGATCGGGACATAGACTTGGGCGAGAAACATGAGAGTGACAATGATAATCACTAGAAGAGTTCCAACTGCGCAGCCAATGAGCAATTCCGGCAGCATCTTCTTTGATGTGATACCACTGTCAATCAAATTGGTTTTTTCCACAAAACGCAGAAATAAATAGAGCAGTGACACGCTTACAAACATATGCCAAATTTCAACAACGAGCATTTGACCAAGACTTGATTTGATGCCGAGAGCAATTGCCAAACCGAGCATGGCGTTTTCGGTTGCAACAATCGCTACAAACAAGACAATCAAATAAGCCAGCACTCGCGTGACGGGCACGGACCATATCGTGCTGAATACTCTTCGTATCAAACCGAAAACCTCAGCGCACATAATAGCCGCTAAAAGGCGAAACGCGAACCAAGCTCTTGAGAACCACCATTGCTCGATTGAACCTTGCTGTCTTTCATCTATACTCTAGGGGCGGCAATTCAATCAGAGCGGACGAATTCATGACTAGCTACCTACACCTTGTTTGCGACTATGCGCCCGGAGACCTGGCCTGGGCAGAGGTCTATTCGGCATTCAAGGCGAAATTGACGGAAGATGTGCCTTTGCATATGACTTCAGTCCACTCGTTCGACACAGTCAGCACAGGGTTTGTCGTTGGGCAATTGAGTTCTTCCGGCAAGGATTTAAAACCAGAAAATCTGACCATTTTTGCCAATTGTGCACCCAGAAAAGATTTGAAGGTGGCGAGGCAAAACAATGAGGGCGAAGGCTTACTCTATGCCAGTCTTAAGAATGGCGTTCATGTAATTGCCGTCAATAGCGGCTACTCAATGTCATTTGTACGAAACGAAATTATGGAGTTATGGAGCACTGACGCTGAAGAATTCGGCAGCCAGTTTCGCTCCCGAGACTTCTTTCCGCGCATTATTGCCCAAGCTATGCGCGGTGACTTCGCATTTTTGAAGCATAAACTCAATGCACAGGAAGTAATTCCAGAAGTACCACAAGAAGTCATTGCATATGTAGATTCTTTCGGCAACATGAAAACGACCTTTAGAGATGGGCACAGCACACTTAGCAAGCTCGAACCAGGTCAGCGCGTGCGCGTCACTATTGGCTCGGTTATACGCGCCGCCACCGTCGCCACAGGCAGCTTTAATGTGATGGAAGGCGACCTGGCGTTTGCCCCAGGCAGTTCCGGCCATGATAAAAAATATTGGGAATTGTTCAAACGTGGCGGTTCCGCACGAGACGAATTTGCCCATCCTGCCGTCGGTACCAAAATTGAAATTGACATGACCTATTAGGGCTATAGCGCTCCATCCGTAAACGCATGTAAACCGTAAAAAAACATCTTCTTGGCTGCAACAAATCTGCAACAAGGGGTGCTTATTATGATTACAGAACGCAGCAGACATAACGCGTTCGAGAATGTGTGAAGGGGAAGCTGGGGTTTCGGACTTAACGGTCCGAAACTCAAGCGCTTTTTGGGTTATTTTTAACTGCAACCAAATGTAGTATCAGGTCTTCGCGCAAACTCAGACTTTGATTCCGGCCGTGCTTGGCGCCAATATCACACGTTCATCCTCGAACCTTTCGATGATTGCCAACGACTCGATTTGCACATGGACATCTTTCAGAGCTTCACGTCCGCCCTGGAATTGTTTTTCAATTACAGCACCTATACCAAGTAAGGTAGCACCGCTGGTTTTGACTAGATTGACCAGGGCAACCAGTGTTCTTGCTGTGGC
>JACMKL010000814.1 GCA_014380105.1 Candidatus Melainabacteria bacterium | reverse complement strand
TTTTGTCCTTCGGTCCAAAGAATAAAGGTACGCAGACCGATGGTCTGGAAGTGCCTGTTCTTTTCCATGTCCAAAGTTTTCATGTTGATTTTGAGCTTAGCAATCTTGGCTTGCTTGCTGGTTTTGTCAGCGGCGTCCTTAGTGACTGCTTTTACTTTGTTGACGAAATTATCAAATGCTGGTGACATATTCTTACCCTTTCAGCTCCGTTCGGAAAAACGCTCGGTCGAGTATTTTTCCTCTTGGGAAACTTCTTAATACTATACGGCAACAGCCAGCAAAAGACCTTCAGCGAAGTTTTGTATGCGTCAAATATCGATTACGGGGTGAAATCGATTGCCAATTCAGATAGATTAAATCGCCGATGAATAAGCTGGACAGCCTCTTTCGCGTATGCGGACGGTACTACGATACTGACCCTTAAATCTGCAGATGTCACCATTAAAACTGGAATAGCTGCAGTACTTAATTCGTCAAAAACTTTCGCTACCACTTCAGGCTTACTTGTCAATCGACGCCCAACTACAGATATGCGCGCGATATCCGTATCGCAATGAATATGAGGCGAGCCAAGAGCTTTTCCAAGTGATTCGATGATAGATAGAACGCGCGGTACTGCGCGCTTTTCAACTGTAAAAGCGAATTCCTGACAATCTTCATCTTCATGTGCAAGAAGCATCACCATGTCAGTCGAGATGTTCAATTCTTGCAGCCTAGTGAAGAGAGAAGATACGCCCTCAACCCGCTTGGCATCAAGGTCTATTGAAGGGCATTTCAGATTAATCGAAGCTTGATTCAAGTCCAGCGATAAACCACAAACGGTGTATTCAGGTGCTGACAGACGATGTGTGATCAGTGTGCCTGTATCGTCGGGCTCAAAGGTGGAACGTACTCGGATTGGAACATGCGAGTCCATAGCTAATTCGATCGAGCGAGAAGCCATTACTTGTGCACCAGTGGCTGCCAATTCGAGCATCTCTTCATAACTGATTGCTTCAAGCCTGCGAGCTTCAGGCACAATTCGCGGATCACACGTATATACACCGCTCACATCAGTGTATATATCGCACCTTTCCGCGGCGATCGCCCCAGCAAGCGCAACTGCTGTTGTGTCGGAACCACCGCGACCCAATGTTGTAATATCGTTGCAGTCTGAAATTCCTTGAAAACCAGCTACTACAGCTATTTCGCCACGTTGTAAGCTGGATTCAATCCGCTCTGGACGAATTTCACGAATGTTAGCTGTGCCATGACTTGAGCCAGTCATAATGCCAGCTTGTTGCCCTGTAAATGAGCGAGCTTGCCAACCGAGCGACTGAATTGCCATCGACATCAAAGCAATCGAAACCTGCTCGCCTGTGGATAAAAGCATGTCCATTTCGCGAGCATCAGGATTTTCCGAAATCTCTTCAGCCATTGAAATCAAACGGTCTGTTGTGTGCCCCATGGCGGATACAACAATCGCCACTTCATTGCCTTCAGATGCGTTTTTAACGGCTATCTCTGCGGCTTTGCGGATGCGTTTTACGTCAGCAACTGACGTGCCACCAAACTTTTGAACGAGACGCCCCATATCGACTTCCGAAGTTAGCTAAAAGCTAGGACGTGAGAGCCTTTTAAATCTGACTCTACGTATACCGATCATAGCTCTTTACGCGTAAAGGAAGTGAAGTGGTAGGCAAAAAGTAATTTAACTGGATGTTAATAGGTTCTCAGTCGAGCGATCTGGTGAGTTTTTCTACTTAATGCGCTGTGATGATATTCTTCTGGCTTACCAACCAAGTCATTCGGAAACCGGAGGAAAAATGTCGACAGCAAGACCAGTTAACGACACAGTCAGAGCAGAATTGCAGTCCATCGTCGCGAAGCTTTCAACAGGCGATAAGTGCGAAAAGCAAATCGACGATATCTACGCGCGTCTCGAACCGCATGAACTCGAATATTTTGAGCAACTTTGCAAAGAATTAGGCGTCGAAATTCCAAACGTCGACTGAAACTTAAATTTGGAGCACACAGTCTGGGCTTTCAGACCCAGCTGAGCTTCTCAAATAACTTAGCGCCCGAGAAGGTGAAGTAGGTAGAAGAAGCAGCCTATGCCGTCCTTTTCGAGCGTTTCTTTTTGGTGTGTAAAATGCGCCGGACTCTTGAACAAATGGCGATGGATTTTCTTCGGTCGGACGTTCTTTGAGCATTGGAAAAATACTCCAGGGAGCATAAATGTCTGCCCTCGCTTCCTTCGGATGCAAGTAAAAGTGCAACCATGATGGTGCCCATGCAGAAAGTTCTTTTACTCTCTTTTTTTCTTCCCTATTGAATTGCTCATAGTCTTGAAGACGAACTGGGCAATATTCAGCTTTTTCCGTCGCATGCCACATTGCCAAAATAGTCTTCCCTACTTTTTCCTGGTGAAGGAAAAATTTGCGAGGAGCAATACTTTTAAATGTCACGCGACCATGCTCTGTGTAGAAATTACCCTTGCATCCAATTACTGAAAATTGAGCGACGCCGGCATAATCGGGTATCTCCTTCTCACGCCTATCAACCTTTGGAGGCTTTTTTAAATCTCTCTTTTGTGCCAAATTCTCGAGCGTTGGAATTATAAGTTTTCCAAAAGCTCGAGCCTTCGCTTCAGCGATTTGTAGAAGTGATGGTAATTCCATTCCGACGTCATTTCGAACAAATACTCCTCGCGCTAATCTCAAAATAGTTTCTCTTCGCACCAGAATGCACATCAGCCAATCAATACTTTTGCGGTCACCGAATGTCAAAAGTTCGCGAGTGACAAAAACTGTTTGTGGCGGGAGGTCGGCGATAAAACGCCGAACATAAAAAAATGTAGACATCGTCCTTCACCTCCAAAATTTTAGTTACTAAGAAAAATTTGGAATTTTTCTTAGTAACTCCCTATAACAAGTTTGAGAAGAGTGGAGATAGATGCAATTTCTGAACAATTGAAACCGTTTTCTTCTCTTTACTTTAGACGTAAAAAAATAGAAAAAAGTTCAATCTATTCAAAAGAAATTTCCCTAAAAGCGATGGCAAATTACCGCCTTTAGGGAAAAAAATGAAGGCTCAAAAAGTTGAGACTACTTTTTCATCGGGATATGGACGCCAGCCTTTTTAGCAAAATCAATTGCTTCATCATATCCAGCATCAGCATGACGAATTACGCCCATGCCTGGGTCCGTAGTCAAAACGCGCTTGAGACGACGATCGGCATCTATGGTGCCGTCAGCAACTATCACTTGTCCTGAGTGCAAGGAATAACCGATGCCTACGCCACCACCGTGGTGTAGTGACACCCAGCTTGCACCGCCAACGGCATTGATCATGGCGTTCAAATACACCCAATCGGCAATTGCATCAGAGCCGTCTTTCATTGATTCTGTTTCGCGATTAGGAGACGCTACAGAGCCTGAGTCTAAGTGGTCGCGTCCAATTACAATCGGGGCTTTCACCTCTCCGGAAGCAACTAACTGATTTATCAATAAACCCATCTTCACGCGATCGCCGTATCCGAGCCAGCAAATGCGAGCAGGCAATCCCTGAAAGGCTACCTTTTCAGAAGCCATGCGAATCCATTTGCAGAGTGGTTTGTCGTTTGCAAAATTCTCCAAAATTGCGCGGTCAATTCTTGCGATGTCAGATGTTTCACCAGACAAAGCCGCCCATCTGAATGGTCCTTTTCCTTCGCAAAAAAGTGGGCGAATGTACGCTGGGACAAATCCTGGGAAATCGAATGCTTTGTGGACACCTCTATCATGTGCCACCTGACGAATATTATTGCCGTAGTCAAAAGTAATCGAGCCACGTTTTTGGAATTCCAGCATCGCTTCGACATGTTCAACAATTGATTTTGATGAAAGGTCAACGTATGTCTCAGGATCACTGCTTCTCAATTTCGCAGCGTCTTCGAGTGTGTAGCCTTTCGGCAGGTATCCAGTCAATGGATCGTGTGCTGAAGTTTGATCAGTCAAAACATCCGGCAAGAATTTCAGCCTTAAAAGCTCCGGAAGAACTTCAGCTGCATTACCTAAAACACCGATAGACAAAGGTTTGCCTTTCTCTTGAGCTTCTTTGGCAAGTTTCAAGGCGTGGTCGAGATTGTAGGCTTTTACATCGAGGTATTTTGTTTCAACGCGTCTATCAATGCGAGCTTCGTCCACTTCAATACAAATGGCGACACCATCGTTCATGGTGACTGCAAGCGGCTGAGCACCTCCCATTCCGCCAAGACCTGTGGTCAATACAATCTTTCCTTTTAACGAACCGCCATAATGCTTCTGAGCCAAGGCCGCGAAAGTTTCATATGTACCTTGCAAAATGCCCTGAGTGCCAATATATATCCACGAGCCGGCTGTCATCTGACCGAACA
>JACMKL010000813.1 GCA_014380105.1 Candidatus Melainabacteria bacterium | reverse complement strand
TACGGGATACTGAGCTTCTGAAGCGTGGCAACCAGGCTGCGTCCGACCACGCCGTAGCCGACAACGATAGTGTGATTTTCCGGACCCTTCTCTTTGCCCTCGTGATTGATGCGACCAGTAATCCAACCAGACGGCAGGATTTTCTCCGCTAGTTTTACCGCCTTTTCACCCATCGACATTACTGCCGGCGTGAAGAACATTGAGAGAATTGCCACCGCCAGGAAAAGCTGGTTGGTCTGTGTGTCGAGTAGACCGACATTCAGACCGAGCTTCGACAGCACGAACGAGAATTCGCTGACCTGTGCCAGTGCCACACCGGTGAGGATGGACACGCGCACGGAGTGACCGGCAATCGCTGTGACACCAGCGCCGATTATTGCTTTGACGCCAATGACGACGAGCAAGCAGACTGCCACAAGACCCGGGTCAGCAATCAATGTTCGCACATCGAAAAGCATGCCAATCGAGACGAACACCAGGCAGTTGAAGACTTCGCGGAAGGGCAAAATCTCACTGAGTGCCTGATGGCTGAACTTGGAGTCCGACAGAATCAGTCCCGCGATAAATGCTCCAAGCGCCATCGACAAGCCGAAGTGCGAGGTCGCAGTGGCTGTTCCAAGGCAAAGCAGGATGATGCTGAGCACAAATGCTTCGCGCTTTTTCGTCTTGGCGACTTGATTGAGAAACATCGGAACGAGATAGCGCACGACAGTTGCCGCCAGAGCCACGAACAGCAACGCTTTACCCGCTACCAGGCCGACGTCCATCAAATTGCCGCCTTTGCCGCCCAGGAATGGTGTGACAAGGACGAGCGGCACGATGCAGAGGTCCTGGAAAATCAGAATCGACATCGCCGAGCGACCTTGCGCCGTGTCCATTTCCCCGCGATATTCGAGAATGCGGATGATGATGGCGGTGCTGGAAAGCGAAACGAGCATGCCGAGGAAAGTAGCGCGCTCCCAGCTTATTCCGATGAAACTGGCGATGCCTGCAGTCGCGGCAATGGTAAGCAACAGTTGCAATCCACCAGCGAGGAGCAAGAAGCGTTTCAGTTTGATAAACGTTTTCACCGAAAACTCAATCCCGGCTTCGAAAAGCAGGAGGACTAAGCCGATTTCGGCAAGCGTTTCGACAGGATGAATGTCTTCGACCAATTTGAAGCCATAAGGGCCGCAGACAACACCAGTAATGAGAAACCCAAGCACGGGCGGCAGGTTGAGGCGGTGAAACGCGACGACCATGACCACACCCATGCCGAACAAGACCATCAGGTCCTGAAGGAAGTGCATTTCAGGCATATTTTGGCTCCCAGGTTGAGAGGTTACAAATTTTCAGTTGATTTAGTCGAGCGAATCCAGCAGTCAGAGCCGTTATTGAGTGACATGGCTAAACAGACGAATTTCCCCGACCCCTTTTGAATGGAGAAAGCGAGATACGTCTGTTCTGATGGGTGCTTGATTTCGGTCGATTGATTGAGAGGGCGGAGGAGTGCTTTTATAGTGAATAACTCGTTTAAGCTACTCTTCGCTTCTAACGTTCTCAACTTAGTAAGAGCCCTCTGTAAAAGAAATCCATCTCATTAAGCCGTAAAGAGTTAGCGAAGCTACATCAAGATTTCCTCAAGATTGTTTCAGGGCATTGGTGCTAAACTCAAGCTCAGTGGCGTTCTCTCCTTGATATTCAGAGCGGATGCAACTTTTGGGGAGCTGAATCAGCTCTCACAAACTTTTCTTTCTGCGCTTTTAAGAGGGACGAAATGTCTACGATGACCCTGGTGCGAGATGACGAATTTCAGCAACATCTGACGCCCGAATTGCACCCCGAATCACCAAATCGCCTGCAAGCAATCGACAAAGCGTTTTTAAATAGCTCGCTCGACGATAGTGTGAAACAGCTCTCACCAAGGGCGGCTTCGGAAGATGATATTGCGTCCGTGCACAAACCGACATACATCGAAGATCTGGAAAAAGATTCACGCATTGCAATCGAGCAAAATCGCATTGTTCAAATCGACCCTGATACCTTTATGAGTCCGCGCAGTTATGATTTGGCTAAACTGGCTGTTGGTGCTGGTATGGTGGCAATTGATTCAGTGCTGGATACTGATGCCAAAAGCTCTTTTGTGTCAATTCGTCCGCCAGGTCATCATGCCTTAGTCGATAAGGCGATGGGTTTTTGCCTGTTCAATAATATTGCGGTCGCCGCTCGATATGCCCAGAAGAAAGCAGGACTGAAGCGGGTTTTGATTATCGATTGGGATGTTCACCATGGTAATGGCACGCAAGATATTTTCTACAACGATCCTTCAGTGTGTTTTATTTCCTTCCATCAATATCCGTTCTGGCCGCCTGACTCAGGCTGGTTTACAGAAGATGGTGTTGGTGATGGCAAAGGACGCAATATCAATATACCGATGCCGGCAGGCACTGGCGATCGCGGCTACATCGACGCCTGGAAGCGCATTGTTGAACCGATTGCTATGGATTTCAAGCCTGAGTTAATTCTGCTTTCTGCCGGATACGATGCTCACCAACTTGATCCTTTAGGTCAGCAGCGCATATCAACAAAAGGCTTTGCAATGCTTACGCAGCGATTGTTGAATCTCGCCAATTTAAATGACGCGAAATTAGTTTGCTTTCTGGAAGGCGGATACAATGTCAAATCGCTCTCGGAATCAGCGGTTATAACAATGTCAGTGCTGAGCTCAGACGTCAAAGGTCTGGATGTTCCGGATAATGTTCTCGAATCGAAATCGATTATTGCCGCCACCCGTAGTGGCATTTTGCCAGACCGAAGTCAAACAAATGTGGACGAACGCATTGCAGAAGTAGCTAAACATTTTGCTCGCTACTGGCCATCCCTGAAGTCTGGCGCGTCGTAAAACCACTACTTGAAAAGATCTATCGCGTCATCGGCGCTATGTACGAATCAGCATCCTCTTGACTGGTTCGGGGTTTGCGAGGTTTGTGCGAATGCTTAAGCGTTTCGAAGTCAAGCGATAAATTTTTTGGAAACCCGCCCAGGCTGAACGTTTCACCTCACCATCTTGCCATCATGCTCGATTGCGTGATTCTTCTCGCGCGCGCGGACCAGAACTATATCTCTAAGAGCTTATTGCGTAAGAAAACGTGATTTGCAAATGTAGGGTCTTTATTCCAAACCCTTCTTCCAAAAGAATTTTTTTCAAACTAAATCAAATCTCGACAGAGCCAAGTGTAGGTTACGGATTCACGAGCAAAGTCCACTGTTTACGCAGTGATACTTCTGGCCCGTTTGCAATCCATTCCGCATCTTGACTCCTGCTTATCACTTGCTCGCCTTTGCGAACTTGTGAGAGCGGCTAACAACCACTCGCCAACATCGGCTAAGCAGTGAAACAGAACAAGGAGGGAGCCCATATGAACGGCTCACTAAATCTCTGTCAGGTCTCAACCGGTCAAGAACAAGATTGGCAGACTCTGTACGATACGTCTTTTCCAGCAGATGAACGCACTCCCAAGGACGAGTTGCTGAAGTTTCTGGAGTCGGGAGCGATCTTGCTGCACAGAACCACCAACGAACTTGGTGAGCTTCTCTGCTTCAGCATCGTCTACCCAATGTCTAATTTCGCTCTACTGTCTTACATTGCCACTGACCAAACCAAGCGTTCGTCAGGCGTTGGTTCAAAGCACATGAAAGAGCTTCTGGAAATCCTGAAGAAGGCTTATCCGGATTCGCTCGGTCTTGTGCTCGAAATCGAATCAACCAGGCAATCTAATCTTGAAGCAACGGAAAAAACCAACCGGCAGCGCCGCCTCAACTTTTACGTGCGCCTAGGTGCCAAGCGTCTTTGCCGCACTTATGTGTGGCCGAGTTATGCCACTAAAGGCACCTATCGCCTGGCGGAGTTGATGTGGTTCGACTTTGACCCTGCAACCATCGACGACCCTCATCTGCCGGGCATCGTCACCGAGTTGTACACCAAGGGTTATGGTGCCCAACTTGACGATCCGATTCTCGAATTGGTGGTTCACCAGTTTAAGTGTGCGGAGAAAACTGGTTCGGCTTCTATGGTTTGCCCTGTAGACCCCCCGGAAGGAGAAAAGGCGTCGGCACCGGTGAAGGAAGCTTCAGTTGTTACCGTAGCTGCTGAGGCGCCACATACGCCCACAGCTGCGCCTGCAGTTGTCGGTGTAGTTGTTTCCGAAGCGTCGCCTGCGATCGTTGTCGTGAGTGATTCTGCGCCTCCTGTGGAGAAATCCACATCTGACGCTCCTGTCGCCACCGCTGCAATAGCTCTAACGATCGCAACAGTTCCGAATTCCGCACCCCAACTCAAGAAAAAGAAGCGCGGCTCTCGGAAGAAAGATAAAGGTGTCTGATGGAAATCGCGCTGCTCTACTTGAGTGGGGCTGTTTCCAGAAGGACACCAGCCATGATTTATTATGCAAGAAATAACGGGGGTGGGAGAGCGGAGCCTCCGGGGTGATAGTCGGAAGACTAAAACTTCGGAAACTCCCTCCCCCGTTATATTTGGTGTTTTACATACTACTGTAGATAGTATTATTT
>JACMKL010000812.1 GCA_014380105.1 Candidatus Melainabacteria bacterium | reverse complement strand
CTGCCATGCTGTAGAGGCTCAAGCTCGTAGAAAGTAATGAGGAAAATACCACCTTTTGAGAATTGAGCTCGAAACGAAACATCTTGTCCTTCTTGTTCATATTTCTGTCTTACTGCAATTAGACTAAATAAACGCTCGAGCAATTTCGTCAAAGTAATGTTTGAAGAGTGTGATGTGTATTTTAAAAACACCATCATCCAGTTGCTCGAATTTTTGATGTGTTGGATCATTCGCCAAGCTGAAACGCTGAGAATTGGCGCCATGTGGATTTCGGATCTTAATCATGCTGCTTGCAGGATCAAAACCAACAATCGTGTAAGCGTGTCCACCGACAACCAATTTCGGTCCTGAAAAACTATGGTGAGTGGCACAAACAATCGGGTTTTGCGATTTAATTGCTCCATCAATGAATTGGGAAATTTCTTGATCAGAAGCTGATCCTGGAGTGATATGTTCTGCGGGACGTCCCGTCATACTTGCCAGACCTTCAAACAATTGTCCGCCGTCATCATCCGGAAACTTCATAGTCTGTGCCGCTTCGATTAGAGTTGCCCAGAACGCTTTGTCATGCACTCCCGTCTTTTCAAGTTTTTCTTGCGTGATCACATATTCTTGACCATCATTTGGAAATCGAACTACATATGAACCGTCTTTTTCACCATACCGAATCATTTCTGACATCATTCTTTGACCGCGAGGGAGCATTGCAACGGCGGACATTGAACTTTCGAACCAGCAATTTGGATAATACATCTGGTCGATGCCGTTCGCTCCATCCTTGGCGATATCCGCTGAAGTAAAAACACGCTCTCCTAGCCTTCCTCGCTTAGCGCTAGGATTGTTGGTCGCGGTTGATGTGCTGGCAATTGTGGAGACGGTGTCTTTCTTCGCTAATGCTTCTGCTACGGCTTTTCGTCCTTCTTCAGTCTTCATAAGTTCAGCAACGCTTTTGCCTTTCAGAGCTTCGGGCAGTGCTTCGACTGCGACAGCAGACTTAGGTGCCATATCGGGGAAAATTTTTGCCGCGAATTGAGCTTCTTGCGAAGTCGAAAAATTGGTTATGACATATTGACCCAATTGCTTTGCACGAACAGTCCGGTTAGCTGCCCTGTTCGCCAGAATGGCATAGTGATAGAGCCGGGCATTAGGCGTGGAAACGCTAATCAATTTTTCGAATGCTTCTGCGGCAGGAACATACTTTTGCTGGGTGTAGAGTCCCCAGGCTGCGCGCAGCGCTGTCTCATCTGTGGGTCCAGCTGCCGACATGGGAAGAATCAGTAGGGATGCGGCAATCATTGCAATGGCGATGCTAGTTAGGCATGCTTTTTTGAGCTGCAATCCAAGGTGGTGTTGCTTTTCGATCATTTCCTATCTCACAAAATAAGGACCGCACACGAGATTTAAACACGTTACGAGTATTTTTTACCCAGTAACGATGTGAAATTGACTCAGTCTTCTCCAGCAAAAATTTCACTCTGTGCCGACCGGTCACAAGTAAATGGAAAAATATTCGATTAGCTAAAACATCGGGACGACAGGATTTGAACCTGCGACCTATTGCTCCCAAAGCAACCGCGCTACCAAGCTGCGCCACGTCCCGATCTACAAATATATCATGTTGAACGGTTTAAGGAACGAACGATGGTGGTTCGTCTACGTGTGGCTTAACAGTTTCGCGAACAGGAGTACTGGTCTGCGTTTTACGAGTATTTGTTGGTCTATTATTTGAGCGCTGCGCTTGACTTGTCTCGCGTTTGACCTCGCGTGGAATTTCTCGAACGGTTTCGCGAGATGGCTCCCTGGCTGGCTGTCCGGTAGGTTTCGAAGAGCCGATGTAGCTCTCCATGACAAATCCCTCGCGGCCATTCGCACGGACTTTTAACCAACCATCTTTTTTACCAATTATTTGGACTTGGTCGCCTCTTGTCAGCTTGAGCACCGTTCTATAAATTGTGCTTGGACCTCTTCGAATGCGCACCATTGGGTCATCAGCGGTATTTATGTAGCCGACCGAAGGTGGAAGAGCCGGGGCATCTTTAGCTGGCGGCTCGTTTGATTGAAGCTTTGGCTGCTCAACCTTTGTAGGCGCTTCGATTTTCTTCGGTTGCTCAATTTTCTTCGGAGGTTCTACAGGCTTTGGTGGCGTTGTTACAGCAACAGCGACAGGCTCTTTCTTGGCGGGCTGCACATGTTCTTCCGAGACTTTAACAGGAATTTGTTTTTCGCCACGGCGTTCCACAATTGGAGCTGCATTCTTTCTTGGTGGCTCATTGTCTTCGTCTACAATTTTTGTCGGCGTCGGTGTCACTGCGGCAACATTCTCGCGCACCACCGGCGGAATCAAATGGCTTGCCATATTTGGCTTTGGTTGTCCGCCCATTTGAGCGTTTTGAATCACTTCTCCGGCGGTTTTGGTAACTGAGCTAGCCACCCAACCGATGCCACTTTGCGTTTTTGCAGGCTGTAGTTCGACAACATAAGAAGCCCCAGTGGAGAATAAACCATAGCGATGATTTGAAGTCTGCGAGCGCCTTCTACGCTTTTCGCCAGATGCTTGGATTCGAGACAGTGTGAAAGGCTGCAATTCCTGGTCTGTCTTCAATCCTGCAATCTGTTGTTGGGCAGAATTGGAAATATACTTTCGATTGTCTCCAGAAACTTGATTTGTTTTCAAGCTGCGCGCCACCGCATATAGTGCGGCAAGTTGGCTTTTCCCACTTGGAATGGCACCTGTGAATTTACCGTGATTCCATACAAAAGTTGTTTTTAGTGTTTCATCATCAGCTGTAGCAGCGACATTTGAAACATTTTGAAAAACATTTTCAGCCACGCCTAAGGAATAAAGAGAAATTTCGAGATTCACATCTTTATTGTTTTTGGCAAAAACTGCAGAGCCCTCACCTTTAATCACCGGCACTGACTTGTCTGATTGATCTTGAATGTCGTCAGGCAATAAAGCATAAACTTTTAGATGTGGGCGACGCGCTCCCAGCCCTGCAGAGTGTCCAACTGCGATGATCACCGGACCTGTGGTATCACGAAACACTTGCGCACCATCACAAACTTCCAAACCCGGCATATTGACGACGCGAGTTTCTGATTCGTTTTTCAAGATCAGATAATTCGAAGCTTGCAGCATTGTGTCAATTTCGACGATCTTCAATCCGCGCGGCAATTCGATTATGTGAACCTCGAATGTTTGCGTTGGCAGAGCGGTTTGTAGCGCTTTCGCCAAATCATCGGTCGGTTTCGCCCCTTCCTTCTTCAAGAAATCTTTGACCACTTTGTCAAAGTCGGCTTTCATTTTTTCCGCTTCTGCAGGTGACTTCGGTCCGCCAGCAACGCGTTTTGCCACAACTGTCAGATCATTTTGCGGGTCTTTCTTAATTGTAATTGCAGCGCCAATTCCCATCACGCCCGCACCAGCCAACCCAATTACCGCTACACCGGCGAAGACATATGGCATCGGTGTGGACTTCTTGGGCAAAACTTTGCCGCACTCGACACATTTACGAGCGGCTACTGAATTTCGTACACTGCATTCTGGACAACGCATCTATGATGGATAACCTATTAGGGCTTCAACAGGATGGAGAGCATTCCCACGGGCTTCGCGTGGCCGACCAGCTATCTAAACGGTTGAGAATAGTAGTCTACTCGATATAATAGCCTGTCATAAACTTTTGTTCAGACTATTGTCAGGTTGGAAGGTGTTTTAAGTGAGTTATGTGCACGACGAAATGACAGCAAGGCGGCAACTGGTTGAGGTTTCCAGGCTTTGTTATAATCGCGGGTACATTTCCGGCACTGAGGGAAATTTTAGTATTCGGCTTAGTAAAACGGTGATTTTGACCACCCCCAGGGGGGTCTGCAAGGGGCGGATAAATGAGAGTGAACTAGTGCTGACCGACCTGGATGGTCAGCCTGTGGACTCGACGGCAAGTTTGCCCTCAACTGAATTAAAAATGCATTTGGCTGCTTATCGGTCGCGCGTTGACATTAATGCGGTTGTCCACTGCCACCCCACGGTCGCTGTCGGCTTCACGGTGGCTGGCAAATCTTTGTCGACACCTATCCTTCCGGAAGTTGTTTGTACGATGGGAAATATTCCGGTTGCACCGTATGCGACACCGAGCACAGATGAAGTGGTGGAGAGCATTGAGGCGCTTTTAAAAACGCATGACGCTCTGATGCTCGACCACCATGGCGCACTATGTCTTGGTAAAGATATTTGGGACGCCTTCTATAAGCTCGAAACGGTGGAACACCAAGCGCAGACGCTTCTAGTGGCGCATCTTTTAGGCGGACCGCAACCTCTGAGTCAGGGACAGGTGAAATCGTTACTTGCAATTCGTAGCGTCTACGGACTGACGAACGAACTTGATGTAGATTATTTGACGGGCGCCGCATCAAGCGACGGAGTTAGTAAAGAGTGATAATTCCTTCGTCATCCCAAAGCGAACAATCTAATACTGTCAGCAAAGAGCCGACAGAAAAGAAAGAAGTGCTGCATCCTGAAGAGAGCATTACCTCGATTCTGTTGATTCGTCACGGTCATACACGAGCGACTGAAGAGGGGCGTTTGTATAGTGATCCTGAAGTTGAATTGACAGACGAAGGCAAAAGGCAATCCAAAGCGCTCGCTGAGTGGCTAATGACGCGACCACCTGATGTGATTTTGTCGAGTACGGCGAAACGCGTTGTATCGACGGCGCAATTTATATCTGGGCAGACCAATCACCCCATTGTTCCGGTTGAAGGTCTAAACGAGTGGCACGTCGGCGATTGGGAAGGTCGAACTTATCTCGATTTGAAAAAAAACGATTATGAAGACTACAAAAAGTGGACTAGCGATCCGATTCGCATGAGACCGCCTGGTGGTGAGTCTATAGAAGATATGCATTTACGAACGAAAATACGAATCGCCGAAATTATTCAGCAATACGATGGCAAACGTGTCGCGCTGGTAACTCATGCTGGTATCGTGCGTAGTGTCTTGATTCATGCGCTCGAAATGCCTCTGGATAATTTTTGGAGATTATCAATTCCAGTTGGAACGGTCTCGAAAGTCGATTTCAGTCAAAGTTTTG